>CALWNV010000041.1 GCA_944382895.1 uncultured Clostridia bacterium
CTCTTGTTTCAGGGATAGTAAGGAGCATCGATGCCAAGAGCGGAACGGTAATGATAGAAATCGGTCAGTATGAAATGCCTCTGTCGGTCAGAGAACAGATTCCGGGTGAACGTTTTAAAGAAGGAGAAACCGTTAAGGTATGTGTGAATGTTTCGTTGCCGGATATAAAAAAGAATACTAAAACAAAAGAAATAATTTTATCGCGTGTAAGTTCGGCGTTTATCGAAAAATTATTTGAAGTAGAAGTTCCTGAAATATCTGAAGGTATAGTTGAGATCAAAGCAGTTTCACGTGAGGCTGGTTCACGTTCAAAAGTTGCTGTATGGTCGACAAGCCAGGATGTTGATGCGGTGGGTGCTTGTATAGGCCCCAGACAAAGCCGGATAAACTCTATACTGTCAAATCTCAAGGGTGAACGTATAGACTTAATAAAATACAGTGAGGATCCGGGTGAATTCGTGATCTCATCTCTCGCTCCGGCAAAAGTCCATCTGATGGAGATTGATGTTGAGGCAAAAAGTTGCAAAGTTTCTGTCCCGGCGGATCAACTTTCTTTGGCAATCGGGAAAACTGGTCAGAATGTCCGGCTTGCGGCTCGTTTGACAGGCTACAGGATAGATATAATATCGGAATAATATGAAAAAATCTCGGTTAAAAGGTAAATTTATTCGTACATGCGCTGGTTGCGGAACACAAAAACACAAGTGTGAGTTTTTGCGTATCGCACGTGTTGAAAACGGTGTTGTTGTTGATATTTCCGGAAAATCCGGGGGTCGCGGGGCGTATGTGTGTCGGGATATAGAATGTGTTGAGAAAGTCAAAAAAAACGGACGTCTTCCACGTGTTTTACGTGTGCGAATAGATGCTGCCGTTTATGACGACATGGAGAAGATCATTGGAGACTGATAAGATTGGCGTAATCGGGCTTGCGCGGAAAGCGGGTAAAGTAATTTTAGGGTATGATATGGTTTACCGAAACAGGCGTAAATGTTTATTGTTGCTAATTGCTTCGGATATTTCTCCGCGGACCAGAAAAAACATTGAAAAATTAGGTATACGGATTTTAAATACAGATCTTATGAAAATCGATCTTGGGAAAGCGGTCGGCGCAGAAAAAGTCGCTGTTATTGGAATTACGGATGAAAATTTCGCTAAAATGTTCATATAGGGGGTAACCGCATGGCACAAAAAAAATACAGAGTCCACGAGGTGGGCAAGGATTTCAATGTGAAATCGACTGATGTATTGGAGTTGCTTAAAAAATACTTTGATGACGACAAAAATAATCATATGAAGGTCCTTTCTGATGAGGAACTTGACATTATTTTTGAAACATATACTCAACGTGAAGGGTTTGGTTCTTTACCGGAGTATTTCGCAACATATGTACCTCAGACTGCCGTTGAGGATAAAAAAGCCGGCGAATCAGAGAAAAAAAATTCGGACGAGGAAAGACTTTCTTCGGGTTCAGATAAAGAAACTGAATCTGAAACAAAACCTGTCCAAGCTGGCTCTGACGCTCCGTCTGTAAAACCTGAGAGACCACAGCGTGTGCAGAAGCAGAAATCTCGTAAACAAAAATTTCAGACTGCCGTTATTCAACCCAAAGCAGCCCCCGCTGCGGGAGTAACGATTGTTGAGGGCGTTCAGACAAGCACTCTGGGTCAGACAAAAGTTGTTGACACGAGGAAACAGCTGAATGTAAACCTCGCAAAATATGACGAAAGACTGAATGATATCGTAGGGGAGAGGGCAAACCGCGATTACGGTAAAAGCAAGCAAAAAATAAAAGGGAAAAATAAACGCCCTGCGTTTTCAAAACATGAAGACGAGCAGGCAAAGCTTAAAAGACTTGAGCAATATGAGAAAGACAAGAAAAAACATCTTGCAAATGTTGTATTGCCGGATCAGATGTCTGTTTCTGAGTTGGCGGCGTCACTTAGAATGACAAATGCAGAAGTGGTAAAAAAACTTATGCTTTTGGGTATCATGGCCTCTGCTTCCCAAATAATAGATTACGATACAGCTTCTCTCGTAGCTGAAGAGTTGGGTGCAAAAGTTTCAAAAGAAGTTGTTGTGACAATTGAAGATAAGCTTATAGATGACAGTGATGACAATAAAGAAGATCTTCTTCCGAGAAGCCCTGTAGTTGTCGTTATGGGGCATGTTGACCACGGTAAAACTTCCTTGCTGGATGCGATACGGCATACTTCTGTTACATCTGGTGAAGCAGGAGGGATTACTCAGCATATAGGCGCATATAAAGTAAATCTTAACGGGAAAGATATTACATTCCTTGATACGCCTGGTCATGCGGCGTTTACATCTATGCGTGCGCGCGGAGCTCAGGTAACTGATGTGGTAATTCTTGTTGTTGCTGCAGATGACGGCATTATGCCTCAGACTGTTGAGGCTATAAATCATTCAAAGGCCGCCGGTGTCCCGATCGTAGTAGCTGTTAATAAAATGGATAAACCAGACGCAAACTTTGACAGAGTGTTGCAGGCACTCACAGAGTATGAGCTTGTTCCGGAACAATGGGGCGGCGATGTCATATGCGTACCTGTTTCGGCTGTAAAGGGTACAGGGATAGAAGATCTTCTTGAAAATGTTTTGCTTGTTGCAGAGATGCAAGATCTTAAAGCTAATCCTAACAGAAAAGCGAAAGGGACTGTTATTGAGGCAAAGCTTGATAAAGGACGCGGCCCCGTTGCCACAGTTTTGGTTCAGAACGGAACGCTTCATTCAGGTGATGTTGTTGTCGCAGGAACTTCTGTCGGACGTGTGCGCATTATGACAGATGATAAAGGTTCTGTTATTAAAGAAGCGCTCCCGTCGACCCCAGTTGAGATTATAGGCCTTTCAGAAGTTCCCAGCGCCGGCGATCTGTTTTATTCGGTTAAAGATGAAAAAATGGCAAGAGAGCTTGTTGAGCAACGAAAACATGAACAGAAAGAAGAACTTAACAGGAGAAACGGCAACATAACTCTTGAAGATATGTTTTCGCGTATCCAGCAGGGGAATATGAAAACCCTTAATATTATCGTAAAAGCTGATGTTCAGGGTTCTGCAGAAGCTGTACGAGCATCGCTTGAAAAACTCTCGAATGACGAAGTACGCGTGAGCGTTATCCATAGTGCGGTCGGAGCTATTACGGAAAGCGATATCATGCTGGCAAATGCTTCGGATGCCATAATAGTCGGGTTTAATGTCCGTCCGGATTCCAATGCAAAAACGATTGCTGAAAAAGACGGGGTGGATATACGTTTATACAGGATTATATACGATTGTATTGAAGAGATAGAGTCGGCTATGAAAGGGTTGCTTGCCCCGAAGTTCAGGGAAGTTACTCTCGGACAGGCGGAAGTCAGACAGATATTTAAGGTTTCCGGTGTCGGAACTATTGCAGGTTGCTATGTGAAAAACGGAAAGATAATACGTTCTGCTAAGGTTCGTCTTATACGTGACGGCATTGTTGTTTATGAAGGAGAGATCGATTCACTCAAACGTTTTAAGGACGACGTAAAAGAAGTTGCCGAAGGGTTTGAATGTGGTATCGGGCTGGAAAAATATAACGATATAAAAGAAAATGATATTATAGAAGCGTTTGTTGATGAGGAAATAAAACAATGAACAGTTATAAACAGGGCAGAGTCAATGAAGAAGTAAAGAGGACATTGAGTTCTGTCATACGCGAGGTGAAAGATCCTCGTGTTCCTACTCTCATTTCAGTTTCGGCTGCGGATGTGTCGGCGGATCTTAAATACGCGAAAGTATATATCAGCGTACTTGGAGAATGCGATGAAAAAGAGACAATGAGGGGACTAAATGCCGCAAAGGGCTTTTTACGTAAAAGACTGGGAGAAACAATGAGTCTGCGGGCTGTTCCCGAATTGACCTTTGAAATAGATCATTCGGCGGAAGTAGGAGCTAGAATAAATGAAATTCTGAAGGGTCTTGATCAGGATGATTAGAAAAGAAGATATTCAAAAGTTTACACAGCTTTTTTCCTGTGACCGTATCATGATCCTAATGCATTGCAGACCTGACGGTGATACTTTAGGGACAGGCTTTGCTCTTAAGCGCCTTCTGGAACTTAACGGTAAACGTGTTACGGCTGTGTGCAATGACGAAGTTCCTAAAAAGCTGGATTTTTTTACAGAAGGTAAAAAAAATCTCGATCCTGATTTTGAGCCGGAGACTATAGTTACCGTAGATACTGCGACGCCTGAACTTCTTGGCAAAAAATATGAGGCTTACGCAAACCGTGTGTGGCTTGCGGTCGATCATCATGCGACAAATTCATTATATGCGGAAAACACCATACTTTATCCGGACAAAAGCTCGGCAGGAGAGCTTTTGTCCGATTTGATATATGAGAGCGGTATCATTTATGACAGTGTTGTTGCCTCATGCCTTTATGGTGCGATATCTTTTGATACCGGCTGTTTCAGATTCTCAAACGTAAAACCCGAAACACATCTTGCTGCGGCACGTCTGCTTTCATTCGATTTTGATGCAGCGGAAATGAACAGGCGCATGTTTGATTTAGCGCCCTTAGGTCAGTTAAAGGTAGAAAACGAGCTTTTACAAAATGCTGAATTGTTTTGCGGGGGAAAAGCTGTTATTGTTACTCTTACCCTGGATATGGTAGAAAAATCTGGTGCGGCGGAGTCAGATTTTGAAGGACTTGCAGCCATTGCCAGGCGGATAGAAGGAACGTATGTCAGTGCTACTTTACGCGAAAATTCCGATAACAGTGTCCGTGTTTCATTGCGTTCGGAGTGCAATATAGATGTTTCTGTGATTGCGAGCGAGTTCGGAGGAGGAGGACATGTCAGGGCATCTGGCTGTACAATAAACAAACCCGTGGATGAAGTAAAAGAACTGATTATGAATTCTGTGGAAAGGGCTTTTGAAAAAAGTGAATATCAGTTATGATAATAATTGTGGATAAACCTCCTGCTATGACATCTCATCAGGTGGTCGCAAAAATCCGGCATGCTTTTCCTCGGAAAATAAAAATCGGTCATACGGGAACTCTTGATCCGATATGTACAGGTGTACTGCCGATTCTTACAGACGCTGACACTACATTGTCTGATCTTCTCCCTTCAGATAAGTCATACAGAGCTTCTTTTTTGTTAGGACTGAAAACTGATACCCAAGATATAACGGGAACTGTTCTCAGCAGACAGAATACTGATATTCCTTTGACTTCTGTTGAAGAAGCTTTGATGTATTTCAGGGGAAAAATAATGCAGATACCTCCTATGTATTCGGCTGTCAAAGTTAATGGTGAAAAACTTTATAAGCTTGCACGGGAAGGAAAAACCATCGAAAGAAAACCAAGACAGATTGAGATATATTCCGCGGAACTTTGCGGTTATGATGAACAAAAAGGCTATTATATTGATGTTTCCTGTTCAAAAGGAACGTATATAAGGACTTTGTGCAGCGACATAGGTGATTATCTTGGAGTAGGCGCCTGTATGACGAGCTTGCGGCGCACTGCCTCAAACGGATTTTATGAGAAAGACGCTCATAGTTTGGACGAGGTCATTTCGTTTGCTGAAAAAGGGTCTTTATCGGACATTTCTGTTGATAGTGAGATTCCGTTTATGGATTTGAACGAAGTTTTTTTACCGTCGGACGGGGCGAAGTATTATCTTAACGGAGGGATAATAGGTAGTACTCGCGTAAAAGAAGAAATGAGTATTGGTGCTCAGTACAGAGTAAAAAGTCCGGACGGGTGTTTTCTCGGGCTTGGAGTGTGTACGGAGTTAGGTCTCAAATCAATCTGGCTTAGGTATAGGTAAAAGTTAGATAAGAGGGATTACAGCAGAATTATCAGATTTCGGATGTCTATATTATATTTCGAGATTATTTTTTATGGTGAGAATTAATGGTTGTTGCGGTCGGAAATTTTGACGGGGTACATCTTGGTCATGCTGCGGTTATAAAGCGTGCGTGTAAAGAAGCCTTTGGACGTGGAGAAAAAGCTCTTGTTTATACTTTTGAAAATCATCCAAGGGCGTTTTTAGGTTCTGATGTGAATTATATAGTTTCAAATGAGAAACGCAGAGAGCTTATTATGAATTTAGGCGCAGGGGATGTTTATTTCCAGAGATTTGATCATGAATTTTGCGAAAAATCTCCGGAAGAATTTATTGTTTTTCTTCAGAAAAAATTTATGTGTGATATAATGGTTTGCGGAGCTGATTTTCGTTTTGGTAAAAATGCTCAAGGTCATCCCGAAAATATAAAAGGCGTTAAGGTCATAATCGTTCCTGATGTCAATGTTGACGGGATGAAAGTAAGTTCAAGCCGTATAAGAGCGTTGATTTCCTCGGGAAATGTTGAAGAGGCGAATAAGTTGCTGGGATATGTGTTTTCTGTTCGCTCTATAGTCGTTCATGGCAGACATCTTGGCACTGAACTTGGGTTCCCTACTATGAATCAGAGACATGTCCCCGGATTGATACTTCCGTCCAACGGCGTATATGCTACATATGTTCGCTGCGGTTCGGAAACTTTTGAAGGCATTACAAATATCGGTGTCCGTCCGTCGGTGGAGACGGGTGGGGATATTACAGTAGAAACTTTTTTACTTAATGCGTCCCCCGATATTAATCTTTACGGGACAGAAGCGGAGACCCTTTTTATTTTCCGTTTAAGATCAGAAAAAAAATTTGAGAGCCTTGAAGCTTTATCAGATCAGATAAAAAAAGATTGCTCTTTTGTAAGAGATTTCTTTAGTAAAAACGAAATCATTTTGTGAATTTTTCATAAAAAATAACTATAAATGGAATGTTTTTTTATTTTGCCCCTTGATTTTTAATAAAAAATATAGTATAATATATATCAAATTGACAATTTATTAGTCAAACTGTTTAATCTTAAGCGTTAAAAATTAGCCAAAATGACAATAAAAGGAAGGTATCAAATGTCAGCAAAATTATATCAGGGTGTCGTACAGCAAATGAAAGAATGTACGGACAGAACTTTGGGTGTTTTGGACGAGACAGCTACCGTGATCGCCTGTAATGATTTGTCTTTGATAGGCCAGTCTGTTGCGAGCAGTCTGACAGATGTTATTTCAATTTCGGAAGTCAGCATTCTCAACGGGTATACATATCGTGTTATCGGATCACGTCTCAAGGCGGAAAATGTCGTGTTTGTAAAAGGGACTGACGCTGTTGCGGAAAATCTTGCGGGAGTACTCTCGGTTGCGTTGAATTCTATTAAAGATTTTTACGACGAGAAGTATGATAAGGCTAATTTTGTCAAAAACGTTATGCTTGAAAATATACTTCCCGGGGATATTTATGCGAAAAGTAAGGAATTGCATTTTTCTTCCGAGATCCCCCGTGTTGTCATTCTGATACGTCTTATTGACAGAACGGAATTGTTTGCGTATGATATCATTCAAAGCCTTTTTCCTGAGAAGACAAAAGATTTTGTTGTTAATGTGGGTGAAAATGAAATCGCTCTTGTTAAAGAGGTCAAGCCTTCCATAGAAGTTAAGGATCTTGAAAAACTTGCCCGTTCCATAGTCGATACGCTTAACAGTGAATTTTATACCAGGTCGGTTATAGGGATAGGTACGGTAGTAAACTCTCTTCGTGATCTTTCACGTTCGTTTAAGGAAGCGCAAGTCGCTATTGAAGTAGGAAAAGTTTTCGATGTAGAGAAAGTAATCATGTCATATAATAATCTTGGTATCGGAAGGCTTATATATCATCTTCCCACCACATTATGCAATATGTTTTTGGCTGAGGTTTTCAAAAAAGGTTCAATAGACAGTCTTGATCATGAAACACTTTTTACTATCCAGAAGTTTTTTGAAAACAATCTTAATGTTTCGGAAACTTCAAGAAAACTATTTGTCCATAGAAATACTCTTGTATACCGTTTGGATAAAATAAAAAAAATAACCGGATTGGATCTTAAGCAATTTGATCATGCGATAGTCTTCAAAGTCGCTTTAATGGTCCGTAAATATCTTGCTTCAAACCCGACAAAATTCTGATATAATTTTAATATATAATAAAAATAGTTCTTTATCTGCGGAACATGATTCGGACTGTCTCGGCGGTTTCAAAACCCTGATCGTCGGAAATATGTCCGCAGCTGTGTTTAATAACAGATGCAAGAAGGTGTTTATTACGATACGACTCCGAAGCGTTTCACGTACATATGACAATGGAACAGTTGCATTGAAACGTGTAAGCTTTAAAATAGAAGACGGTGAGTTTGTGTTTATCACCGGACACTCCGGAGCTGGCAAGTCGTCTATAATACGCTTGCTTATGTGCGAAGATGTCCCGAGCTTCGGCGATGTCATCGTGGATGGAGTGAATACCCGCTCTCTTTCCCCGAGAGATATTCCTAAATACCGTCGCCGGCTTGGCGTGGTTTTCCAGGATTTTAGACTTATACCTTCTCTGAATGTTTATGATAATGTCGCTTTTGCTATGCGTGCTGTAGGAAAACGCAGAAAGATAATCAAAAAGCGTGTTGAGGCTGTTCTTGAAATAGTTGAGCTTTCCGGGAAGGAAAAATGTATGCCGAATCAGCTTTCCGGCGGAGAGCAGCAGAGGGTCGCACTGGCAAGAGCGATAGTAAATAATCCAAAGATAATTCTTGCGGACGAGCCTACAGGCAATATCGATCCGGCATTATCGCTTGAAATAATGAAAATGCTTACTGTGATAAACCGCAGCGGTATAACCGTTGTGGTGGTTACTCATGAGCAGGATCTTGTAAATTATTTTCAGAAACGTGTTATAACCCTTTCTGACGGACGTGTCAAGTCTGATACAGCGCGGGAGATTTTATATGATGAACCTGATGAGGGAGACGAAGATATACAAGAATCTCAGGAAGATTCTGTTGCGGAAAATGCGGTTGATGAGATTCTGACAGAAACTTTAGCTCCTGCTTCAGAACAGCGGAATGTTAGGGAGGAAAAAGATGTAACCGCATCATCAGTTAATAAAGATCCTGACAATTCAGATATTCTTTCCGATGAAAAAACTTCTCTCGGAGGTGAATCCGATGAGTCTTGATAGTTTTTGGTTTGCGGTAAAAAGCGCGTTCCGCAGTGTTTTCAAGAACGCTGTTTTGAGCATTGCATCGATAACCGTTCTGACGGTTTGTCTTTTGGCTTTGGGAAGCACGCTTTTAGTTGTCGGGAATGTCAGAGAACTGATTTCAACCATAGGGGATAAGAACCAGATTGTTATATACTTTGATGGTGCGAGTGTGGATTATATAGACAGCTTACGCGAAGAGAAAAGTGAGCTTAATGAAGAACTTGACTCTCTTGGTGAGGGCAGTGGAGCGGATAGTTCCCGTATAGAGCAGATAAATGCCCGAATCGCGGAAATAGATGAGGTTGTTTCATCTTATGATGATTCCGCTGTTAAGATTGCGGCGTTGAATGATGAAAAAACCGCTCTTTTGCAGGAACTAGAGAGTTCAGAAATAACCGAGTCACGTAAACAAGAGATTGATGCGCGTCTTGTGCAGATAAATGAAGAAAAAGATTCGATCGATGTTTTTGAAGTGGCAAATCGTGGTAAAAAAGAAGCCATACAGACACAGCTTGAAAGCATTTCGAATATTGAAAACATACAATATGAGACTCCTCAACAAGCTCTTTCCAGATATGAAGAGATGATGGAGTCTGACGATTTGACCCAATATCTTGAGATCGATACTTTTCGTCCGTCATTCAGTTTCAGGATAAAAGATATTTCAAAATACGAACAGACAATATACGATCTTAATAAGATCGAAGAGATAGGGTATGACAGCACAGGTGAGCGCGCAATTACTTCCTCCAAAGACACTATTGACCGTGTTGTTAAAATCTCAGATGTCCTGTCGTTTTTATCTGTTTGGATAATCGCTCTTTTCATGATAGTTTCAATCTTTATAATAATGAATGCGGTGAAGCTTTCCGTATTTTCGCGCAGGACTGAGATAAACATTATGAAATATGTCGGGGCTACGGATTTTTATATTCAGCTTCCCTATTTCATAGAAGGGCTTATAATAGGTTTGTTCGCGGGAATAATCGGTTTTTTGCTTCAGATAGCCGTTTATAATCTTGTTATTTTCCCAGTTCTTGATGATTTAGGATTATTTACTCCTTTGACAATGTCTTCGTTTGCATATATTTTCTGGGTATTTGTAGGGGTAGGAATGCTTGTTGGCATGATAGGTTCGGCCGGTCCGGTCAAGAAGTATCTTAAAGTGTGATTTTTGAAAGGAGTTTGTTATGAAGAGAGCGATAACATTCGCTTTGTCGCTTTTTCTATTGGTTTCAGTTTTATTTATTAGTCCGGCGAAACAGTCAGCGGCAAAGAGCGAAATTGAGCAGCTTCAGGATCAGTTGAAGGAATTACAGCAGGAACAGGATAGGATAGAAGCTGAAAAAGATGCGATCGACGATGATATTGACAATCTTCTTTCCAAGAAAAATGCTATGGATGAAGAGCTCCAAGTTACAAATCAGCAGATTTCGATTTATGAAGATATAGTTGAAAACCTGGAGCGTCAGATAGCTGTTAAGGAAGCAGAAATAGCAGAATTGCAGGCCGAATATGACGCATATGTGGACAAGTTCCAAGCTCGTGCGCGTGAAACGTATGAACGCGGAGAGATATCGTATTTGTCAATGATCGTTGGCGCGGAAGATATTGGTCAGATGATGGCAAAAATCGAGATGGCAAAACAGGTCGCGCAATATGAAAGCACTTTGCTTGCGAAAATAGAAGAGAATGCTGCTTCGGTGAAAGAGCTTAGGGCTCAACTTGATTCTCAGCGAGCCGAGCAACAGGCGATTCTTGATTCCCTTGAGTCCGTGAGACAAAAGCAAAGCTCAACAATGTCTGAAATTCAGGATGCGATAGATACACTTGAGGCAAATCAGGAAAGTCTTGCGGCTCAGCAGAAAAAATATGAACAAATGGAAGCTGAAATAGATAAAAAAATAAGCCAATTGGCAAACCCGTCACAGCCCTATACCGGGGATGAGCTGCTTTGGCCCGTTCCGGGATATTCAAGGATATCATCCGGTTATGGATACAGAGAGTTTGACAACGCATTTCATTACGCTATCGATATCCCGGCCGCCAAAGGGACTCCTGTTATTGCGGTAGAATCAGGAACGGTCATATATGCTAAATGGGTGACTACAGGTGGCGGGAATAAAATCGTTCTTGATCACGGGAGCGGGCTGGTGACAAATTATAATCATCTTTCTTCATTTGCTGTTTCAAGCGGGCAATCAGTGACGAAAGGACAGGTTATCGGATATGTGGGCAGCACCGGTTTTTCTACGGGAAATCATCTGGATTTCAGGATAATTTATAATGGTGATTTTTATAATCCGTCCGATTACGTAAATCCTACAAACTCCAAGCCGAAAAAGTCTATCAAAGATCTTATAGGCGGCTGACTTGCCTCTTTTCGTGAGAAAGGAATGATCGCTTTTTTATGAAAAAAAGGAAGATAACATTTCGTCCTGCGACTGTGTTTTTTATCGCTGTGGCTGTTGCGTTTATAAGCATTACCGCTACATATTTTTATGTAAGCTCAATAGTGAACGACATCGGCAAAAACCAACAAATGTATACGAATTTGAGCAATGTTGAACAGATAGTTGTGCAAAATTATATCGGAACGATAGATGCGACTACTGACTATCAGAATATTCAGGACGGGATCGTTTCAGGATATATAAACGGGCTCGGAGATCCATATTCTTATTATCTTAATCAAAAAAATTACAAGACATCAATACTTCCGGATAATACTGCGTATATTGATATAGGTATACGTCCGGCATTTGATATAAGCAGCGGATATATCCGTGTTGATTTTGTCAGACGTGGTTCTCCGGCAGAATATGCCGGTCTTAAGACAGGAGATATAATAACGGCAGTTGACGGGAAATCCGTTACTGAAGAAGGATACCGCAACGCGGTACGCTTGCTTTCCGGTGAAGAAGGAACAACCGTGATATTAACTGTTATAAGAGAAGGAGAAAACTCCTCTGTTACTTATAATGTTACAAGAGTTAGATTTTCTTCCCAAACTGTGGAATACAGCCTTATTGAGCAGATAGGATATATATTTATAAATGAGTTTTCAGCGTCTACTTCAGCAGATTTTAAGAATGCGGTTACGGATCTTTCATTTCAGGGGGCAAAAGGCTATATAATAGATGTTCGTTTTAACGCCGGCGGCGATTATGAGGGTGCGATAGAAGTTCTTGATGATATTATGCCTGTTTCAACGATTTGTACCCGCAGAGAAAAAAACGGAGAACAGGTTTATACTTCGGATGCGGATTCTGTAAATCTTCCGATCATTGTTGTAATAAACTCTCATACTAACGGAAGTGCGGAGCTGTTCGCTGCGGCTTTGCGTGAAAGCGGGCTTGCTAAAACTGTCGGGAATCAGACCGCCGGAAACGCGCTTGCTCAGACAGATATAGTTTTGACAAATAATACGGCGGTCCATTTATCGGTTTATGAATATATTCCGCCTTCGGGTGAAACCTATAACGGTAAAGGTGTCGTTGCTGATGTAGAAGTCTCGCTTGACAGCGGTGAAGAGGATAATTTTGATGATTTGCAGTTTGAAAATGACGATCAACTGTCTGCTGCCGTTAAATATATGAAAGAGATTCTTGGTATAATATAGTATGAAAAACGAAAAAGTGAAGGTCGCTGTTTTTTCTTCTCTTGCGACTTTGATTATATGTATTATGCTTTTTTTTATATTCCCTAACACCGGGAGAATTACACCCCCCGGTGTTGGTGATTATAATACGCATTTCGCTGAGATCCAGGCGTATATCGATAAATATTCTATTTTCGATTTTGATAACGAGATTGCGTATTCTAACGCGTCTTATGGTTATCTTTACGGCGTTTCTGACGATAGATATTTGGGTTTTTTTTCTGCAGAAGAATATAAATCTTATATAGAAGACAGTAAAGGCGAGTTTACAGGTATCGGAGTACAGTTTTATTATTCTGATGATCTTAGCGGCGGATTACTTATATGGCAGGTCGTCGGAGATTCTCCTGCGGAAAAAGCCGGCTTGAGGTCCGGAGATCTTTTGATTGAAATAGATTATGAGAACATTGAGGGAAAAACATATTACGATGTTTTGGATATGCTTCAGAAAGAAGAAGGTGCAACTTCGGAGGTAACTGTTCTCCGGGGTGACGAACAACTGGATTTTTCTCTTACCTGGGAAAATTTTGTGAGACGCGATGTATCATATTATATAGCAGATAATTATATTGGGGTTATAACTATAAACGAATTTACCGAAAATGTATATTCCCAGTTCAAGACTGCTTTGGAAGAGATTTCCGCTGCGGGAGCTCAAGGAATAATTTTTGATCTCAGAAATAATCCCGGAGGGAATCTGAGCACCGTGTGCGATATTGTGGATATGCTTGTCCCTGCTGGAAGTGAGATAGCTTATATTGAATATAAAGATTCAGTTGAGACAATTTATGCAAAAACAGAACCGATAATCGACATGCCTTTTGTTGTGTTGGTCAATCGTTCATCGGCCTCTGCGGCCGAGTTGTTTGCTTCTTCATTGAGGGATATTCTCGGTACAAAGCTTGTAGGAGAAAAAACTTTCGGCAAAGGTGTTGGTCAGCAAACATTTATTCTTTCGGATAATTCTGCTATAAAACTTACTACGTTCAAGTATTATACAAAATCTCGTACCGATTATAATAATATTGGCCTTGAACCTGATTATATCGTCGAAATGAATTTGTCGGAATATAAATCATTTTATTCCATGCAGGAAGATGAAGACAGACAAAAACAAAAAGCAATAGAAGTAATGAAAACATTAATATCTGAAAAGGGGATCGGATAATGGCATCTGAAAAACTTGTAGTGACACAGGAAGGTTTTGAAAAACTGAAAGCGGAGCTTGAGTATCTCAAAACCGAAAAACGTGCTGAGGTTGCGGAAAAAATCAAGGAAGCCAGAGATTTTGGCGATCTTTCGGAAAACAGCGAATATGACGCGGCTTTAAACGAACGCGATATAATGGAAGCGCGTATTGTTTATATTGAAGAGCAGTTGAAAAATATTGAAATTTTAGATGAAAGCACTATTGATAAAAAGACGGTATCCATCGGCTCTGTTGTTACGTTGCATGATATTGAATATGATGAAGATGTAGTGTATACGATAACAGGTAAAACGGAAAGTGATAGTTCTCAAAATAAGATTTCAGATCAAAGCCCTCTCGGTAAAGCGCTTATAGGCAAGAAAAAAGGCGCGGTTGTAATTGTTGAGGCTCCTGGGGGTAATTTTGAATATAAAATTCTTAAAATTGCGAGATAAAATATTTCCGTGTTTGTGTAAAACTTTGAATTTGCAATCAGGGGAAATATTATTGTTAAATGAAAGGAATCAGTAAAATAAATGGATGATCATGATATTTCTGTCTCTGCAGCCGGGAATTCTTCCGATATTTCAGAGCAAGTGAAAATACGTCGTGAAAAATTGATAAATTTGCAAAATGAGGGCAAAGACCCGTTTCGTATAACAAAATATAATGTTTCACATCACAGCGCACAGATAAAAACGGAATTTGATCTTCTTGAAAATCAAACGGTCTCTGTTGCCGGCAGACTGATGTCAAAACGTGTTATGGGCAAGGCTTCATTTTGTAATATACGCGATTTACAGGGGAACATCCAGTCTTATGTTTCGAGAGACAGTATAGGAGAAGATGCGTATTCCGATTTTAAAAAAATGGATATAGGCGATATTGTCGGAATAACCGGATTTGTTTTCAAAACAAAGACAGGTGAAGTTTCCGTCCATGCTGAAAAAGTTGTCTTGCTTTCAAAAAGCCTTCAGGTTTTACCGGAGAAATTTCATGGTCTTACAAATACCGATATGCGTTACAGACAAAGATATATTGATTTGATTATGAATGATGATGTTAAGCAGACATTTCTTCTCAGATCGAAAATAATAAGCTCAATACGCCGTTATCTTGATGATCAGGGTTTTATAGAGGTAGAAACACCCATGCTTGTGTCTAATGCTGGTGGGGCTGCGGCAAGACCGTTTACTACGCACTATAATGCTCTTGATGAGGATGTTAAGCTTCGGATATCCCTTGAGCTTTATCTCAAACGTTTGATAGTCGGCGGCCTGGAGCGCGTATACGAGATAGGTAGAGTGTTTCGTAATGAAGGGCTTGACACAAGGCATAATCCTGAATTTACGCTTATGGAACTTTATCAGGCATATACAGATTATCACGGTATGATGGATCTTACGGAAAATCTGTACAGGTTTGTCGCAAAAGAGGTGCTTGGGACAACAACTATTACTTATAACGGTATCGATATGGATCTCGGAAAACCTTTTGTCAGAATGACAATGGTAGAGGCAGTGAAAAAATATTCCGGAGTAGATTTTGATAAAATACAAACTTTGGAAGAAGCGAGGGCTGTCGCAAAAGAACATGGTGTAGAATTTGAGCCAAGGCATGGAAAAGGTGATATCCTCAGCCTGTTTTTTGAGACATATGCCGAGGATAATCTGATACAGCCGACATTTATAACCGACCATCCTGTAGAAATATCTCCTCTTACAAAAAGAAAACCGGATAATCCGGAATATGTGGAGCGATTTGAGTTTTTTATGAATGGTTGGGAAATGGCTAACGCATATTCAGAGCTCAACGACCCTATAGATCAAAGAGAAAGATTTTTAGCTCAAGAAGCTTTACTGGCACAAGGTGATGAAGAGGCAAATACTACTGATGAGGATTTTCTTTATGCCCTTGAACTGGGTATGCCTCCTACCGGAGGTATCGGTTTTGGTATAGACAGGATGATAATGCTCTTTACCGACTCAGCCGCTATAAGAGATGTTCTTCTATTCCCAACGATGAAGCCTCTGGACTAAAAAATCCAGTAAAATCAAGGGTTTTCGGCATCTCAAATCCGAGTTGACAACAAATTGAC
>CALWNV010000042.1 GCA_944382895.1 uncultured Clostridia bacterium
ACGGGTTTGAGATAAGCCGTAAGGATTTGGAGCTTCGCGGTCCGGGAGAATTTCTTGGAAAAAATCAGAGCGGAAACGGTATGTTCAGAATGGGGAATTTAGTTACCGATATGAATGTTCTTGAACAGGCTCAGTCGGCTGCCGAGAAGCTTTGGAAAATAAACGGATGGTATAAAAAAGAAGAATATTCTTTACTTAGAAAAGCTGTTTCGCGTATGTTTTCACGGGCTGAATTCGATATTCTCAGTTGATATCACTGATAATCCGCGATTTTGCCTGTTTCGCAGCGGGAAAAAGTCACAGTCAAAATAAATATGTAAGTATGTTTTTATATCTAAAAACAGAACTGATTTCAGATAAAATCAGTTCTGTTTTTTCGGAATATATTCAAGTTTCATCAAATAAAAAATTTTGCTTAAGTGATTATTGATTGACGATCTGCATAATATTTACGATAAAATGATTTTCTTAAAAAAGTGTACCGTACATTTTTTTATAATAGGTTAAAAGCATATATTTCTTGAAATTTGATTTAAGTGTTTTTATCGGTATCCCTCATTTTTTTCAGATTTCCTATCTTATGTGAGCGGCGTTCAAGTTCACAGAGAACATCTTTTATATCCACACCTTTTTCGGCGCACATTACTTCGATATGAAAAATCAGGTCGGCGATTTCGCATACAAGATCTTCTTTACGTTCATTTTTCGCGGCAATAATAGTTTCTGCGCTTTCTTCACCGATTTTTTTAAGAATTTTATCAAGACCTTTCTCAAAAAGATAGCAAGTGTATGAGCCTTCCTGAGGTGATTCTTTCCTGCTGAGTATAACTGAATAAAGCTCGGAGAGTACATTATCGTTCATTTTATTTCCTCCTGCGAGTATTTTTTTTCAAGAGATATTTCATTAAAGAAGCAGCTTCTGCTCCCGGTGTGGCAAGCTGTTCCGCCTATTTGTTCGACTTCTATAAGCAATGTGTCGTTATCACAGTCGGAGTACATTTTATGTATTTTCTGAACATGTCCACTTGTTTCGCCTTTATGCCAAAGTTTTTTGCGCGAACGCGACCAAAACCAAGTTTCCCCGGTTTTCAGAGAAAGCTCGAGAGATTCCTTTGACATATAAGCAAGCATCAGAACTTCGTTAGTTTTATAGTCCGTAATAACAGCGGGTATCAGTTCGGACTTTATAAAATATTTGTCAAGTTCCATCTTTATTATCTACCTCACGGAAATATTTTTTGATTTAAGATAATTTTTTACTTGCGCAACTGTCAGTTCGCCTTTATGAAAAAGTGATGCGGCAAGAGCAGCCGAGGCTTCTGTTTCTTCAAATACCTGAGCAAAATGTTCAAGACATCCGCAGCCTCCGGATGCGATGACCGGAATGTTTATCTTTGTTGATATAGCGGAAGTTATTTCGATATCAAAACCGTTTTTTGTACCGTCGGCATCCATTGATGTAAGCAGGATTTCTCCTGCGCCGAGCTGTTCCGCTTCTTTTGCCCAGTTTATAGCGTCAAGGCCTGTATCTTTTCTCCCGCCGTTTATGACGACATGGAATTCCCCGTTTACGCGTTTGACATCAATAGCTACTACGACACATTGAGAGCCGAACTTGTCTGCGGCTCGGGATATAAGTGTTTTATCGTTTACCGCAGAGGAGTTTATGGAGACTTTGTCCGCTCCTGCCAAAAGGACATCCCGGAAATCATCAGTTGTTCGGATTCCTCCTCCGACTGTCAGCGGAATGAAAATTTCTTTTGCGGTACGTTCTATAATATCGTAAACTGTACGTCTTTTTTCATGTGTTGCGGTTATGTCGAGAAAAACAATCTCATCGGCGTTCTGACGGTTGTATTCTTTAGCAATCTCAACGGGATCACCCATATCGGTCAGGTTGATAAAATTTATTCCCTTGACCACCCTACCTCCGTCTATATCAAGGCAAGGGATTATTCTTTTTGCTAACATTGGAGCGCCTCCCTTAAAGATAGAGTGCCTTCATAAAGAGATTTTCCGCATATCGCGCCGTAGAACCCCTCTTCGGCAAGAGCTTTTATATCTGAAATATCCCTGATGCCGCCTGACGCAATTATATTTATATCGGGAACAGCGTGCTGAAGTTCGATGAGGCGTTCGATAGAAGCTCCCGACAGGGTTCCGTCTTTTGAAATATCAGTAAAAATTATATATTTCGCTCCTTCGTCCCGTACTTGTTTTGCCAGATCACAAAAGTATATGTCAGATGTGTCTGTCCAACCGTCTACGGAGACATAACCATTTTCAGCGTCTATTCCGATTGCGGTATTTTCCGGATAATTTTTCAACATACGCTTTACGAATGGATAGTCTGAGATTGCCGCGGAACCGAGTATAACACGTGTAACTCCGAGTGAAAGATACATCTCTACGTCAGCGTCGCAACGTATTCCTCCGCCTACTTCGACAGATAGCCCTGTAGATTCAATTATATTTTTAATATGCGATGTGTTGACGGGTCTTTTTTGAAGCGATCCGTCGAGATCCACTATGTGCAAAAAGTCGGCCCCCTCGGTTTTCCATCTTAATGCAGCGTCTTCAGGGCTTTGTGCCACGGTATGAACGGTTTCAAACTTTCCTTTGAAAAGCCGTACGCAGTTTCCGTCTTTGATATCGATTGCAGGCAGGATTATCACTTTATATCTCCCTTGATTTTTATAAATTCCTTAAGTATCGCAAGCCCTGTTTCTCCGCTTTTTTCCGGATGAAATTGTGTGCCGAATATATTGTTTTTCGATACTATGGCCGGTACCGGTTGTCCGTATTCAGCGGTTGCGTTTATATATTTTTTATCACATACGACTTTATATGAATGTACAAAATATACATATGAATTTTCCTGTATCCCCTCAAGCAAGGGGCTGGGTGTTTCAAAATTAAGACTGTTCCAGCCCATATGCGGGATTTTCAGACCGTCAAACTGCATTTTCTCAACATGACCGGGAATAAGGGCAAGCCCTTCATGTTCGCCGAATTCATAACTTTTTTCAAATAAGAGCTGCATCCCAAGACATATCCCCATAAAGGGTTTTTCAATTGCAGATTTTTTTATTATGGGCAGTAACCTTTTGCTTTTTATCGCGTTCATCGCATCTCCGAAAGCGCCGACTCCTGGCAGTATTATCCTGTCACAGGTGTTTAAAATCTGTTCGTTGTTTGTTATTTGAGATGGTTCACCGAGCTTGTTGAGGGCATTTTGAACAGAATGAAGGTTTCCGGCACCGTAGTCTATAATACCTGTCAAATCAAAAGCCCCTTTGCCGACATTTCTTCTTCCGTCTTAACGACCGCTTTTTTTAGGCTGTGTGCCAGAGATTTGAACAAAGCTTCAGTCATATGATGGCTGTTTTCACCGTAAAGTATCTCAGTATGGAGAGTGATCCCGGCATTAAACGCAAAGGCTCTGAAGAATTCTTTTGTCAGACATGCATCATACTCTCCTATGCGTTCGTTTCTGAATTCCGCGTTGAACACAAGAAACGGTCTTCCGGATATATCAATGACTGTCCGTGCAAGCACTTCATCCATCGGGATATATGATTCGCCGAAACGGCGTATCCCTTTTTTGTCTCCTAAAACTTTTGCAAATGCTCGGCCTAAAACAATACCGATATCTTCAACGGTATGGTGTCCGTCGACACTCAAGTCTCCCTGTGTGCTCAAGGTTATATCAAATCCGCTGTGAACGGCCAGAGTGTTGAGCATATGGTCAAAAAAACCTATTCCCGATGTGCCTTCAAAGCTGCCGCAGCCGTCAATGTTCAGATTCAGGGCTATGTTGGTTTCGTTTGTTTCACGGTTTATTATTGCCTGTCGCATTCTTTTACCACCTTTCCGAATGTTGTTAAAAGAGTTTCTGTTTCATTTTCTGTTCCCGCGGATATCCTTAAAATATTTTTTTCCGGACATCGTACCGCTATATTGTATTTACGTAATTTCTCATATATATGTACGGCTCTGGCAGTATGTATGCATACAAAGTTCGCTTTCGGTTCGGACATTCGCATTTCTGATGTCAGAAGAGGTTTTAGACCGTTATAAAGCTTGTTGCGCGCAGAAATAATCTGTGCGGTTCTTTTTTTAAGGTATTCAGGGTGAGAGAGAACAACTGACGCAGCCGCTTGATCGAGAGAGCTCACGTTATAGGGCGATTTGGCTTTTTTGAACATTTCAATGATTTTTTTATCGGCAACCGCAAACCCGACACGCGCAGCAGCGAGCCCAAACGCTTTTGAGCATGTCTTAAGTACTATAAGATTTTTATTTGTGTATATTTTGTCAATAATGCTTTCGCCCCAGAAATCCATATATGCTTCGTCTGCTACGATTATTCCGTCTGTTTCGGAAAGAGCATTGAGAATATCCTTTGCGTCTATTCCTTCGGATGTCGGATTACATGGATTTGAGAATAATGTCAGATCAACGTTTTTTGCTTTTAAAAAAAGATCGGAACAGTCGCTTTGGGTCATAATGGGTTTATTATATATTACAGTATTTTGTCCGTATAGGTCGGCGTAAAACCTGTACATTGAGAAATCAGGAGAAGCCAAAAGCACCGTGCTTTTATAATCGAGTACCGCCCCGAACAAAATAGACAGTATTTCATCAGACCCGTTTGCTGCTACGACATTTTCCGGGTCGATGTTGAAATATGCGGCAAACTTGTCGCATAGTTCAGATGCATACGGATCAGGATATCTGTTGAATTCAACGCTTTTTATTTTATCAGCTATCTCTGCTTTGATTTCTTTCGGCAAATCAAAGCAGCTTTCGTTTGCATCAAGCCGTATCATGCCGTTATATTCGGACGGTGAATAAGGTTCTATTTTTTCCAATCTTGTTCCTAATTTCACTTTATTTGATCCTTTCCTCTATTGATCCGGCATGAGCGGTGAGCCCTTCTGCTTTTGCAAGAGTCGTAACGTCATGCGCGGACTGAGCCAGAGCTTGTTCGGTATAATAAATGTAAGAATATTTTTTTATGAAATCGTCCACGGAAAGAGGCGAGAAAAACCTTGCTGTTCCCGATGTGGGCAACACATGGTTGGGCCCGGCGTAATAATCTCCGAGGGGTTCCGGTGTGTTATAGCCAAGGAAAACGCTTCCGGCGTTTTTGATTTTATCAAGAAGCTCAAAAGGGTCTTGTACCATCAATTCAAGATGTTCGGGTGCAATTTCGTTTGCGAGATCAATCGCGTTTTCTGTATTTTCGCAAATGATTATTCCCCCGTAGTCCTCAATGGATTTTTCAATTATCTCTTTACGAGAAAGAGACTTTATTTGCCTGTTTATGCATTCGGTAACACGTTTTGCTTTATCTTCAGAAAAACATAAGACCGTTGCCGAAGCCAAAATATCATGTTCCGCCTGTGACATCATATCCGCTGCTATATAATCGTCAGGCGCGTATTCATCTGCTATTATAAGTATTTCGGAAGGTCCTGCTATCATATCGATATCCATAACACCGTATAAAAGCCTTTTAGCTGTTGCGACGTATATATTGCCCGGACCTACAGTCTTATCAACTTTCGGGACGGTCTCTGTGCCGTATGCCAACGCCGCGACCGCCTGAGCGCCGCCTATTCTGAAAATTCTGTTTACACCGGCAATATACGCGGCCGCGAGTATATCATCGTTTTTTTGAGGAGGGGTGACCATTATGATTTCATCGACCCCTGCTACCTTTGCCGGGAGCGCGTTCATTAGTACCGATGACGGGTATGCCGCTGTCCCTCCGGGAACATAAATTCCCACTCTTGACAGAGGGCGTATTTTCTGCCCTATCACCGTTCCGTTTTCTTTTTTTATTTCAAATCCTTTGCGCAGTTGATTTTTATGATAAGCTTTTATATTTTCAGCCGCTCGTTCAAGCTGGCTTGTAATGGAAGATCGTTTATATGCGGATAAAATCTCGTCTTTTTTTACTTCAAGACAGTCAAGTTTTATATTATCAAATTTTTCCGTATACTCTAAAAGAGCCTTGTCCCCGTTTTCCCTGACATTTTCAATTATTTTTGAGACTGCCGCTGTTACGTCTTTTTGTACATTGGCGCTGCGGCTACGTAGTTTATCCAAAAAAGATTTTTGCATTTCTGTTTTTATGATAGGTATATTCATAATCCTAATCTCCCCGCAAAAGCTGAAACTTCTTTTTTCCGCATTTTCATTGCTGCCGTGTTGACTATCAGCCTGGCGCTTATGTCGCATATGTATTCCAGAACCACGAGACCGTTTTCCTTAAGTGTCGTACCGGTTTCCACAATGTCTACAATAGCGTCAGCAAATCCGAGTATTGGGGCGACTTCAACTGAGCCTTCTATTTTTATGGTTTCTATATCAACATTTTTTTTGCTGAAATATTCGCGTGCTATTTTTTCAAATTTAGTCGCTACGACGCGTTTCTTATATCCGCTGTAGAAGTCCTGCGGATAGCCGGCAAGAGCCATTCTGCATTTTCCGAATCCAAGATCCGCTATTTCGTAAAAGCTGTGTCCGTGCTCCATTATCGTATCTTTCCCCACTATGCCCATATCGCATATACCGTGTTCTACATATGTTATTACATCCGCCGGCTTTACAAGAAGGACTTCAGCCGCGCCGTTATCTATGGAAAAAATAAGTTTTCTTCCTTTATCATGCAATGATGCGCATTCTATATTTTTGCTTTCGAACAGTTCTATGGTCTTTTGCTCAAGACGGCCTTTTGTAAGAGCTATTCTTAACGGTTTCATTTTTCCACCTCTATAAATTCAGCGATCCCTTTTGCTTTTGCCTGATTACGCGCTGTTTCCGCATCTGTTTCGGTGCTGAAAACCACGGTTTTTCCGCTACGGATAAGTATTTCGGCAAGCTCATAGGCTTTCATTATGTTATCTTCCGTAAAATAGATCATGACATCGGGAACGGTGATTTTTCTCAGATCCTGATTAAGCGCGTCAAAGATCTCGTCTACACATACCGAAAACCCTATAGCTTTCAGGTCTCTTCCGTATTCTGATATAAGATTGTCATATCTTCCGCCCGCAAGCACTGATACCCCGTGACTGTCCACATATCCCTCAAATATTATTCCGGTATAATATCCCGGACGACGTACAAGCCCTAAATCAAAAGAGACTGTGAAACCAAGAGAAGAAAGTGTTTTATAGAGTTTTTCCAGATATGAAAGTATTTTTTCCGTATTTTTATTATTTGTCAGGGTTCGGAAGTCTTTTAATACTTCATTCCCGCCGAACATTTTAGGGAGAGCTTTGATAGTATCTGGTATATCCAGGCTTTCTATTGCCGCAAAATTCTTTGTTTCGATCATTCTGCGTATTTCTTCCGCAGTATCGCTGTCGATACCGTATTCTTCGCAAAGTCTGCGGTATATTCCCGAGTGTCCGATTTCAAGACGGTATCCCTCGCCGAAATATTTGCGGAGAACTTCACAAGCGACTGTAAGAACCTCGATATCCGCTTTGATGCCGTCTACTCCTATCAGCTCTATTCCGAAATCTGTTTGTTCAAGTTTTTTCCGCGAAGCATTAAAAACACTTTGGCAGTAAAACAGCCTGTAAGGCGGAGGGCTGTCCGAAAGTTTAGTTGCCGCTACTCTCGCTATGGGAGTTGTACAGTCGGCTCGAAGCGCCATAAGCCGGTTTTTACAATCTGTGAATTTGAAAAGATCTTCTGCTTTTATGTTGAATACATCGGCATATTCAAATGTCGGAGTCATGATTTCCGCATAGCCGCGGGGTTTGACAAATCCACATAACTCGGTTGATATTTCTCTTATTTTAGCGCATTCCCCGAACATATAGTCGCGCGTGCCGTCTTTTACTGTTGTAAGAAATTTTTTCATAATTACCCTCGCTTTATTACTTTACCGTAGTAAAGTATATCACACTTTACTGTTTTTGTCAATGCAGAAATCGCAATTTATTGTGAAATTACGTTTTAGTAAAGTTTTTTAATAAATAATTGATATCAAAATATTAAAAAATAAAGATTATGCAGTTATATGTGTGGGAGATATACGGAGATTTTATTAAGCACTGTTATAAATTTTTTTGTATAAAGGAATACCGATATATAGGTTTATTTTTTATTATACGCCCCCGATAAGGGGGCGTATATCGTATGTTTTTATTTTCCGGCAATAATTTTTTCAGATATGTGAAACTCAAGAATAAAAATAAAGTGAGTTATATGTATTATAGTTTTCTATTCGCAAGTTGATTTATTTCATCTTTGACAACGTCCATGATTTCGTTTTCTGAGACACGGCGCACGACTTTTTTTCCCTTAAAAATAAGATATTCTCCTTTTTCGCCTGTAATTCCGAAATCAGCCTGTGCGCTTTCTCCTATGCCATTGACAACGCATCCCATTACGGCAATTTTTATGGGAGTTCTGATATATGAAAACTCACGTTCGATTTTTTCTGCAAGTTGGATGGAGTTGATGGTCGTTCTCCCGCAAGTCGGACAAGATATGACTTCAAGTCCGCTTTTATCTATCCCTGCTGCGCGTAAAATTGATTTTGCCGCGTATATCTCTTCCACAGGGTCTGCTGCAAGTGAAACACGGATAGTATCTCCTATGCCGTCCAAAAGAAGGGCTCCGAGACCGATAGCTGATTTGATAAGCCCCATTCTTGCAGTTCCCGCTTCTGTGATCCCGATATGAAGAGGGTAGTTTCCCGTGTTGAATTTTTCGGCATAAAGCCTGTATGCGTCTACCGTCATTTTTACTGAGGATGCTTTCATTGAAACGATTATGTTATAAAAACCGCATTCTTCCATAAGACGCACGTTTTTTGCTGCGCTTTGCGCAAGGGCTTCGGCGCAAGGTTCGCCGTATTTTTTCAATAAGTCTTTTTCAAGGGATCCCGCATTTATCCCTACACGGATCGGGATGTTTTGTTTTAATGCGGCTGTTGCTATTTTTTTCAAACCTTCCGGTTTTATATTCCCCGGATTTATACGTATTTTATCAGCTCCAGCTTTGATTGATTCAAGCGCTAAATTATAATCAAAATGAATATCAGCGACAAGAGGTATCGAAATTTCTTTTCTCAGATCGCGGAAACGTTTGGCTGAAAGCTCGTCCGGAACGGAAACACGTAATATGTGACAACCGGATTCTTCAAGCTTTTTTGCCTGGTATACAAGTTCGTCAAAGCGGGAAAACGGCACATTGCACATGGATTGTATGGCTATGGGTGCCCCTCCGCCGATCGCTACGTTTCCAACAAGAATCCGTTTTGTCATTGGATACAGTCCTTTCATTGTATAGGGAAAAATATATCTTTGAAAAGAATGAGCAGTGTCAGTCCGAGTAAAAGTAAAAGTCCGATCGCATGTATGGCGCCTTCTATTTTCTGGTTTACTCTTCGGCGGAAAATAAGTTCATATATCAAAAAAACGGCTCTGCCTCCGTCAAGAGCGGGGAACGGAAGAAGATTGAATACCGCAAGGTTGACACTTATCAGAGACACTACAAATAAAAGATCACTAAGCCCGTATGAGGCGGCTTCGGATATAACATATGATGTGCCGACAGGTCCGGAGACATATTCCACCGATAAATCTCCCGTAATGATCTGGAACAATGTTTTATAGGTAAGTTTGATATATGAGCCAAGTTCTTTGAGCGTTTCGGTAAAAAATGTAGTAAAGCTTATTTTAAGCGCATACATTTTGAAATCAATGGTCATGATTCTTGGTTTTTCCGTATTTTCGGAGATGTTTTCTTTTGTGACATATTCTCCGGTAGAAACATATGCGTAAGGCAAACGCACTTCGTTCAGGATTATATTGGTTCCGTTGCGAATGACTTCGATTTCCGCAAATCCATAGTAAAAGTCTTCTTTTGTGATAGTATCTTGAAGAGCCGAGTTTATATCAACAAAATTATTGATTTTCGTGCCGTTTATTCTGATTATGGTATCGTTTTCCATCAGCCCACTTTGTGCGGAGACGGAATTTTCATTGAATTCGGCAACTGTTGTAGACGCCGTCGGATTTGTACAGATGATAACGGCGGTAATTATAAACGCTGTTACAAGATTCATGAATACTCCGGCAATGACTATTATTATTTTTTGCCATGCCGGTTTTTTTGTAAACGCTGCCGGATTCTCGCTTTCCTCGTTTTCTCCCTCCATATTCACATACCCGCCGAACGGAAGAAGTCTTAAAGCGTATTTTGTTCCTGTAAAATCGGTCGCGTCATCTTCTTTATTTTTTTTCTGAAAAAGATGAAGAAAACGTTTATTCTTGATTCCGACTATAAGCGGTCCAAATCCGAGTGAAAATTCGTTGACTTGGACTTTGAAAATTTTCGCTGCAATAAAATGTCCCAGCTCGTGTATAAAAATAAGGAATCCGAAAACAAGGACAGTATAAAGGACTTGTAAAAAAATATCCATTTTGCCTCCGGTTTATCAGATTAATAATTTTTGCCGTATGTCATTATCCGTCTGAATAATATCTTCTATTGTAGGATTGAACAACGTGACGGTTTTATTCAAAGCTTCTTCAACAATATCAGCGATTTTTAAAAATCCGATTTTCCCTTTCAAAAACATTTCCACTGCGACTTCATTCGCCGCGTTCAGAATGGTGGGCGCGGTCCCGCCTTCTTTCAGAGCGTCACGGCACAGACGCATGCTTTTGAATGTTTTTTCATCAGGGCGGAAAAAGGAAAGTTTGCCTATTTTTGTCAGGTCAAGTTTTTTGGATGAAGAGGGATATCTTTTAGGATATGTAAGGGCATATTGTATCGGGATTTTCATGTCTGGAACACTGAGTTGAGCCAGTATCGAAAAATCCTCAAACTCGACCATCGAATGGATTATACTTTCACGATGTATTATGACCTCTGTTTTACCTTCAGGAACACCAAACAATCTTACCGCTTCCATTATCTCAAGACCTTTGTTCATCAATGTGGCGCTGTCGATCGTAATTTTCGCGCCCATTGACCAGTTAGGATGGCGCAGCGCTTTTTTTGCCGTAACATTTTCAAGTTCTTTGGCTGTTTTTCCAAAAAAAGGACCTCCGGAGGCTGTTAATATTATTCGGGAGGGTTTGTTTGGGATCTTATCCTGAAGACATTGAAATATAGCTGAATGCTCGCTGTCGACAGAAATTATTTCAGATCCTGTTTCTTCTGCGAGATCAAAAAGTATTTCTCCTGCGGTTACGATACATTCCTTGTTCGCGAGAGCAAGCGTTTTCCCACGCTTGATTACCTCAATCGACGGAACGGTCCCCGCCATGCCGACTATCGCGTTTATGCAGATATCAAAATCCGCTTCCCTGATCATATCCTGTAATCCGCTCGCTCCGGTAAAAAATTCGGTCTTATTGTTTAAGCCGAATTTAAGTTCCCTTGCCGCGGTATCATCCGTACAGGCGACAAGAGCCGGATGGCTTTTTTCAATTTGTTTTTCAAGAAGTTTGATATTTGTGTTAGCGCTTATCGCTGTTATTTCATAGCCCAAATGTTCCGCAACGTCAAGCGCTTTTGTCCCTACCGATCCGGTGGAACCGAGTATCATGACTTTTTTCAAACGGTCGCTCCTTAAAGTATATTGGTTTTAATATGGAAAAATTCCACATTGTAACCCGGTGAGTTCATATATTTTTGTTGTCAGGTTTATAATTAAAAAAAGCATGGGCGCTACAAACAAAACACTGTCAAATCTGTCCATTATCCCTCCGTGACCGGGAATTACGCTCCCAAAGTCCTTGACACCAAAATTTCTTTTTATCAATGATGCTGACAAATCACCCAAAATAGCCGCGATACTTCCAACTACAGCAAAGATGGACAATGTGACGTAATTTACTTGTGTTCCTTCAAAAGTTTGCGCGGCAAACGCAAGACTTAATAATAGCACCGCTGTGGATATGGCTCCGCCAATAGCCCCTTCCCATGTTTTTTTAGGACTGATCTGGGGAGACATTTTATTCCTTCCGAACATCTTCCCGAAAACATATCCTCCGGTATCTGTCCCCCATGACGCCATAAAAACGGCTATCAGGTAATATATTCCGAATTCCATTCGTCGCATGTATATAATGGTCGAAAGAAAAAAAGGAATTATTATAGACATTATAAACACGACGCTTAGATGCTCAAGTTTAAATGTTTTATGCGCTATTATGAGCGAGAGAAAAAGGATCAGCGCAAAAACAAATATCGCCGTAATGGCGGTTGTACTTTTGAAATCAGGAAAGAGTGTGATAGAGACCGGGATCGATACGGCAAAAAGTATACTTATGAGCATAAGGAATTTGCTTTCGATATACTTGGTAGCAAACAATACTTCTCCGAGTGAAATCGCGCTTATCAACGCCAGAAATACACATAAAACCCATTTATTGTATGAAAATACGGCCAGTCCCATAAACAGGACTGTTATGACACATGCTGAAACTATACGTTCTTTCAACTTGAAAGACCTCCGAATTTCCGTGTTCGTTTATTGTATTCTAAAATAGCTTCATCAAGGCATTTTTCGTCAAAATCCGGCCACAACACCGGGGTGGAATAATATTCCGAGTATGAAGCCTGCCATAAAAGAAAGTTAGAAAGGCGCATCTCTCCTCCGGTTCGTATGATAAGATCCGGATCCGGCTGTCCGGCGGTATAGAGGTTTTGGGATATGTCATTTTCGGAAATTTTTTTACCCGGATTTTCCGTAATAAATTTGTTTACGGCTCGTGTTATTTCGGCTCTGGCTCCGTAATTGACGGCAAGGTTGAGCGTCATGCGGTTTTCTGTTTCAATGGATTTTTTCTCGATATCCGCAATTTTTTTTCTTTGCAGTAAACTTAAAGCCCCGGTATCTCCTATGAAGTTGACTTTTGTATTTTTATATACTTCTCCCGCGTTCTCGTTGAATCTTTTAATCATTATGCTGAGCCATTTTGTGAGGATCGACATAAGCGCAGCCACTTCATCCGCCGGTCTGCTCCAGTTCTCAGTTGAAAAAGCATAAAAAGTTATGTTTTTGATACCGATTGAATATGCATATGATATCATTTTGTCAAGGGCTTCAGCGCCGGCTTTATGTCCCGCGCTCCTTTGTAACCTTTTTTTTACTGCCCAGCGCCCGTTTCCGTCCATAATAAAAGCTATATGTTCAGGTAAAATAAGTGATGTTTCCTTATTCATCAGATCTCCAATATTTCGCTGCTTTTTTTAGCGGCTATATCGTCGATTTGTTTGCAGAATTTATCGGTGGTGTCTTGTATGTCTTTTTCTGCTTTTTTAAGATCGTCTTCGGTTATTTCGCTTTTCTTTTCCATTGATTTGAATTTCTCGATTCCGTCACGACGTATTGATCTGACGGCAATCTTTGAGTTTTCTGCAGTCTTGGCAACGGTTTTTACAAGTTCTTTACGCCGTTCTTCGGTTAAAGGTGGGAAGATAAGGCGTATGACTTTCCCGTCATTCTGGGGATTTATTCCTATATCTGACGCCTGAATCGCTTTTTCAATGGATTTCAGCACAGAGGCATCATAAGGTTGTATGACAAGAGTTCTTGCCTCGGGAACCGATATATTGGAAAGTTGCGTAACAGGTGTTTGTGTTCCGTAATAATCGATAGATATCTTGTCGAGAACGGCGGCATTGGCTTTACCCGCGCGGATGGCGGCAAGGTCTTGTTTGAGAACGTTTATTGTTTTCTCCATTTTTTCCTGAATTTCCTTAATATCCATAATATATCCTCCTTTTATTTTTTGTTTATCCTGTCAATTATTCAAAACAGTTCCGAGATTTTCGCCTCTGACCGCTCTGAGAATGTTTGAGCCGTCACCGAGAGCAAAAAGCAGTACAGGTAGGTTGTTGTCCTGGCAAAGCGCCGCAGCTGTCGCGTCTATTACTTTAAGATGTTTATATAGTAAATCATCATATGAGATACGATCATAACGTTTTGCGTTGCTGTCTTTATTTGGGTCAGCGGAATATACGCCGTCTACGTTCTTTGCAAAAAGTGCTATATCTGCATTTATTTCCACGGCTTTAAGAATAGCGGCGGTATCTGTTGTGAAAAAAGGGCTCCCTGTACCGCATCCAAATATAGCTATTTTCCCGCTGTTAAGAGCGTCTACAGCCGCATCACGTAAGAAAAAAGGTGCGATCTGCGGCATGGATACAGTAGAAAAGACTTCCGCCTCAGCCCCCATTCTCAGGAAAATATCCTTCAACGCAAGGCAATTGAGCATCGTTGCGAGCATCCCCATGTGATCCGCACGTGTCTTGTCCATCCCGGTGCCTTGTCTTCCTCTCCAGAAGTTTCCGGCGCCAACAACTATCCCGATTTGTACTCCTTCTTCCGCACAAGCCTTTATGTTTCCGCATACCGCCGAGGCTTTTTCAAAATCTATCCCGTGTCCGTCGTTGCAGGCTAAGGCTTCTCCGCTAAGTTTTAGCAGTATTCTGCGGTATTTTGTTCCCGACATTATATATCCTCCAGATTTTTCGGAAAACTTCCGGAAGGCTCCCTGCCGGAGCATCCTTTTTTTTCCATAGTTATCTGATAATATAATACAACAAAAATACTTTTTTGTAAATAGTTTTTTTGAAATTTAGTTATTTTTTAATATTTTGCTATAAACAAACTGTCTCAACTCTATATTATGGAGCAATGGCCTGTATTTGTATTTTTCCAATAGCGTAAATAAAAAAAATATCTATACGATATAGCGGCAAAGTTTCGTTAAAAAGATTTGGTTATACGGCAACGTATAATTTTCAGAAAAAACCGGTTTTTATTGTAAACACTTTAAGTGTAGAGACCTAAAGCCGCAAAGAATCTTATATTGTTTGACCGCTATGAATAACAGGGATATTTTATATTATTATTTCGTTTTTGTTCATCAGGTCTGAAAAACTTTTTTGTATCTGCGGCAGGCAGAGCGCATATAAATTGGACGCGCGTATTTCCTCTTCCGCAAATGGATCTTCTTGTGCGATTTTGGCAAGTCTGTGCACGATAGGCAGTGTTGCGGTCTTTTTAGCCTGTTTAAGTATTTCCGTTCCGGTCTTATTTTGTGCGAGGACACGAATATACGGAGGATCAAGATCGTTTTTTCTGATTTGCAGAAAACAAGCAAGAACCGCCCGTTTAACCGCAGACATCGTATATCTTTTTGATTTTATTCTTTCGTATAATTCCTCGATCGATACGCTTTCATCAGCGGCTTTTTTTATGCGGAATTCAAGACCTTCGTTAATCCCGTAGAATGATGAGAGCGTTTTGGCAGAGGCGGTCCTCAGAAAATACAGCACAGCGCGTTCAGCGTTTTTTATGTTCGCTGGGGCTTGCCCTTTTTCATAAAGATTTTGTATGTTTTCAAAGACGTTTTCAGGTACATGTTTTGCAGCGGAAAAACGATTTTCTGAATTGAAAAGCTCCCTTACGGCAGAAGCCCCGTAAAATCCCTTTCCTATACCGTGGTACGGCCCTTTTCTTAAAATGGCTCGGGGTTTCATCGTGCTGCCGGTTTTTTTCAGGGCTTTCAGATATTCTACAGCGAGAATATCATTAGGTTTTTCGGGTATGAAAACTTCCTTTTCCCGAAGGACTTCCGCTCTTGCCCGAGCAAATGAGACTCCCCCGCGCAGCTTTGCTTTTAGTTCATCCGGCGCTATGTTGCGTGC
>CALWNV010000043.1 GCA_944382895.1 uncultured Clostridia bacterium
ATGGCAAAGCCTTCCCCATGAAGGTGAGGCTCTTATAATTTCGAAATATCCTGAATTTTCAGAAAAGCTCATATTTGACGATGCGGCCGCGGAAATGGAAAACGTTATGGCGCTTATAAAAGAAATCAGGCGAGTGCGAAAAGAAATGAACGTTCCCGCTTCAAAAAAGACGACCCTGTTTATCGAGACCGAAAATGAAAAAACATACAGGGACGGGGCAGCGTTTATAATCCGCCTCGCTTCCGCTTCCGATACAGTAATAGGAAAAATCGACACTACAGAAGGGAAAGTCGGGGCAATAACCGCAGACGCAAAAGCTTATATGCCTTTAGGTGAGCTAATAGATACTGAAAAAGAGAAAGAACGGCTTATGAAAGAAATATCAAAACTCGGCTCCGAAATCGAAAGAATTGACAAAAAACTTTCCAATAAAGGCTTTACCGAAAAAGCACCGCAAAACGTAATCGAAGCGGAAAAACAAAAACGCGCCGGTTATGAAAAAACACTTGAGAACACACAAAAAGCATTAAATGACCTGTTAAAACTTTGATAAAACAAGAGACTCCGACAATGTCGGAGTCTCTTGCTCAAATCAGAGATTTTTGGTTTATATGAAAATATAATCTACTTAAATTTGAATTTCAACGGTTTTTCCGGCTTGACGCACACAGACTGGACAAGACCTATTGCCATAAGCATGCTTAATACCGACGAACCTCCATAGCTGAAAAATGGCAGTGTGATGCCTATAACAGGTGAGACACCTATACACATACCTATATTTATAACACTTTGGAAAATTATCATCGCCGCAATTGTCATACATATCAGATAGCCTTGCCTGTCTTTTGCCCGCAATGCGTTACGGACGATCAGAACAACCACGACAACAAGCAATAACATAACCGCGATACAGCCGACAAAGCCCCATTCCTCACCTACCACCGCATAAATAAAATCCGTGTGATTTGCCGGAAGAAGATTGTTCTGCGACTGTATCCCCTGTTCATAACCCATCCCGAAAAGTTGCCCGGAACCTATCGCCATACGCGACGCAAGCGGCTGATATCCTCTGCCCAAAGGATCTCTTTCGGGATAAAATCCATACAAAATACGCTCTTTCTGATATGTTTTAAGCAAGCTCCATACTATAGGTACCGCGGCAATCGCGCCGACTAATCCGGCGATCATATAACGATATTTTATACCGGCGACAAAAACTATAACTATAAACATTCCCATATATATTATTGCCGTTCCTATATCTCCCTGTAAAACAACAGGGATAAAATAAAATAAAAAATGGACAGAAACGGCAAGGATATTGCGAAGCTTGTTCATTTCCTCGCCTGTACGCGAAATATGCGCGGACATTGTCACGGCGAAACATAGCTTTGTGAATTCCGAAGGTTGAATATTGACCGAGCCTATCAAAATCCAGTTTTTATTACCGTTGATCTCCGGAGCGAAAATCGCAGTTAACAACAGCAAAACAAAAGAAGCTATAACAATATATACGGAAAATCCGGAAAGTTTTTCATAATCTATCTTTGAAACCACGATCATAGCTATAAAGCCGAGAATGATCGCCGCTATCTGTATCTGCATGCAACGCTCATTTATCTCCGTGCTTTTAGTCGCGCTGTTTATAGTAAAAAGACCCGCAACAAGCAATATCGTGACAACAGTCACCAAAAGCTTGTCCAGATCTGAAAAATATCTTTTTATCCCGGAAAGAAGACGGGCTCTAAACTTAAAATCAGATGTCATGAATAATACCTGTATAAAAAATAGTCCTGCCGCTTTATGATAAAATTATATCACGACAGGATTTTTTTGTCAATAGCGCGTTAAAGAACTTCACTGAGAAAAGCCTCAAACGCATTTTTAATAACAGTATGCCCTTGTTCATTGGGGTGTATCCCGTCACGGCAAAGAAGCTTTTTGAAATCATGCCGTTTAAGGAATTCGGAACGTATATCAGCACAAAGAGTTTTTGTCTCAGCTGCGATCTTCGCGACAATATCAGAATAAAACTCATGCCACCGATACATCATATGTTTATCCCCGAGCCATTTTATTATATTCGTTTTATCGTTTTCACATTTACTCACCCAATCGACATATAAATCAGAGTCAATCGGGGGCAGCGTCATCAATACAGGAATTATACCTGCGTTTTTCAGCTTATTTATTGTCTCAAAATACAATTTTCGAAACTGATCGGGTGTCGTATAAGGAAGATGCTCGCCTTCAGGCGCTCTCGCGACCTTTTCCCAATCATAGGAACAATCGTTTCCGCCAAATTCCACAAGCGCATAATCACATTTCATTTTATTATCAAGAGCTTTGTCAATAATCTTTATCCCTTTGGGAAGAGTAGAGCCGAACCGTGACATATTTTTCAAAACAAGTGAAAATTTCTTGCCCACCGAGGTAAAATTATTTTCGGAAATAGTACGGTAACGGTTCTCTTTTTCATCAAGTACCACGCCGCGCATAATGCTGTCACCGAAAATATATACGTTCATTTATCTTTCCTTTCCCATAAAAAACAAAGCAACAGTCCCCGGGCCTGAATGAGCACCTATCACACAGTCGACGTAATTTATAAGAAAATCACTGACACCGTACTTTTCTTTCATCTGGTCACGGACATATTCAGCGTCTTCAACACAGTCACCGTGAGAAATAAAGACCGTTTGGGAAGCAAGATCGATACCCAGTTCCCCTGCCTTATTCACAAGCGCGTCAAGAGAGGCTTTCCTACCGCGAACTTTGCCTTTAAGTATCAGATGACCGTCATTATCCATATGCATCACTGGCTTTATGTTAAGAAGTGTGCCCAAAAGAGCAGTCGAAGCGGATACACGTCCGCCTTTTTTGAGAAAATAAAGATCGTTGACGGTAAACCAATGGCAAAGATGAAGCTTTGTTTTTTCAAGAAAATCCGCACACTCCTCAATCGATTTACCATCAAGACGCATCTTTGCCGCTTTGTAAACCAAAAGCCCCTCACCCAAAGAAGCAGCTAACGTATCTATCGCAATAAGTTTTCTATCAGGGTATTTCTCACGCAGATCCCTGAACGCGAGAGCAGTTACATTATATGTCCCGCTCAATCCGGAAGAAAACCCTATATAAAGCAGATCTTTTCCTTCCTCAAGAAGCGGAACAGAAAGTTCCTCAACGCTTTCATATGTTACAAGTGAGGTGGTCGCGGTTTCCCCGTTTCTTAAACGTGAATAAAAAACTTTAAGATCATTTTCTTTATCTTTGTCAAATGTTTTATATACCTCATCCCCGAACTGATATGTTAAAGACAAAATATGAAGTCCGAGCTCTTTGATGACCGAGTTCGTAAGGTTACAGGACGAATCCGTAATGATTTCAAAGTTCATAAATCAAGCTCCTCTATCTCGTTTTCAAAACTATTATAACACAGGGGGAATACCATGTCAAGTAGATATTTGTATGAAATATTTGAACTTATAAAAAATATGGCCCGTACCCCTTTTCAAAACAGCAGATTTATGATATAATCTATTCAGGTGATAAATATGGTCGAACAAAATATATTTAACAAGGTCAAGGAATGGGGCATAAATCTCGGAAGCTGCAAACTGCCGAGATGGGAAAGTCTGCCGCTTATAGACCTTTATATGGATCAAGTGCTTTCGTTGCTGGAAACATACCTTGATATTTATTCAGAAAGCACCGGGGGAAAAACAATAACCTCTTCCATAATCAATAATTATGTCAAGCTCGGGATAATCCCCCCTCCTGTAAAAAAGAAATATTCGCGCGAACATCTCGCGTATCTCATCATGATATGCGTACTCAAGCAGGTCATGCCTATAGCCATGATAAAATTCAATATCGAGCTTCAACTGAAATTATCCCCGCTGAGCGAGGTTTTCAATCAGTTTTGCGAAATGTTTGAGCGCACGACAAAACAAACTCTTCTCTCCGCTTATCGTGACGCGAAAGCTTATGAGGGAGACGCTGTTGAATTCTTGAGAAAAATATCGATAAAATCGGCGGTACAGGCAAACGCCTCAAAAATGATAAGCGAAAAAATACTGTCCGCATTTAACGACGCGGATAAAAATTGAAAAATATGTGTCGTGAAAAAAAACTCTTGCATTTCGGAAAAATCTGTGATATAATACCAAAGTACGAATATCAAAAACGAGGGGGTGCTCAAATGAAAGAAGGAATTCATCCCGAATACGTGGACTGCACAATAAAATGCGTATGCGGAAACGAGATCCATACCCGTTCCACAAAAAAAGAAATACGTGTAGATATCTGTTCCAAATGCCATCCGTTCTTTACGGGCAAACAGAAGCTTGTTGACACAGGCGGCCGCGTTGACAGATTCAAAAAGAAATTCAACATTCAGTGATAAAAGAACTGCTTTTCGGCAGTTCTTTTTTCTTATTTGTAAAAAAAGGAAGAGGATATCCTCTTCCTTTTCATATTATTTTTTCTCAGTTCTCACAAACAAAATACCAAGTGTATGCTCTCCGCAATGTGATGTTATGGTACAGCCCGCGTGAGTTTCTATAATCTCGTCAAATATTCCAGTTTCTTTGACAGCCTGATGCGCGACAGCGTAATATTCCTCATTTCTCGTAGGAGACGTAATAAAAACTCTATCGGGAACATAAAGGCTCTTATCTCCGGACAGCCTGTCACGGACATAAGCCTTTATCGCATCCTTAAATGAGCCTCTATATTTCTTGCCAACCTCCATTTTACCGTTCCGGACTTCTATACACGGTTTCAGTTTCAGCAAATTCGCACCCAATACGGCCACACCGGAACAACGTCCGCCTTTATAAAGATAATCAAGCCTGTCTATAACAAAACTGGTATCCACACACGGTATGATATCCTTATTGAGATGCTCAATGATTTCCTCCGGAGTTATGTTTTCTTTGCGTGCCCAAACCGCGGCCTCAACAACAGAAAGACCTATCCCGGTTGAAAGATTGAGAGAATCTACGACATATACATTCCCAACCTCTTTAGCTGCGACCTCTGCGTTATTGACGGTACTTGAAAACCCGGAACTGATAGAAATATGTATAACTATACTACCATCCTTGGTCAATGATGAAAAATAATCGGCAAGATCGCCGACTGACGGCGCGGATGTCTTCGGAAGTATATTTGTTTTCTCCACGAATTCAAAAATATCCTCTTTATGTATATCAATACCGTCCCTATAAGATTTATCACCCATCGTAACGCTCATGGGAAGGATGGATATATCATATCTTTTCAATACTTCTTCGGAAAGATCGCAGGTTGTCTCGGAAGAAATTTTTATATGGCTCATATTCTCGCTCCTAGTAAATTGATGTTATGATTATACAATATTTTTACCTCACAGTCAAGCCCTAAAGAAAAATAAAGTCAAATATAGGAACTTTTATAGTGAAAACCCCTGTATCATTGACTTTTGAGGGAACTTTTGGTATAATAATTATATAAAAACTATATTGAAAAGAGCTTTTTTTAATGTCTTTGAACAACATTGACGCGATTGAACAGCTTAACACCGAAAAAGTTTTACTCGCATTCCGTGAATGCAAAGTAAGCGAAACAATGCTGCACGGCACGACCGGCTACGGTTATGACGACAGGGGGCGTGAAACGCTTGAGCGGATATATTCGATGGTTTTTGAAACAGAAGACGCGCTTGTCCGACACACATTTGTAAACGGAACACATGCGATATCTACTGTTTTTTACGCGCTATTGAGACCGGGAGACACCCTCTATTCAGTCTCAGGAGCGCCATATGACACTCTTTTGCAAACCGTAACACAAAACGGCGGAGGGTCTCTCGCTGATTTCGGTATACACTACAAGCAAACAGAAATACAAAATGACGAACCGAATTACGATGAAATAAAAAAGACTTTAAAATCCGATAAAACAATAAAACTTGTTTTTATACAAAGGTCACGAGGGTACACTCAAAGGAAAGCTCTTTCGCTTACCCAGATAAAAAACATATGTGACATAGTTCATGAAAATTCTGATGCCTGTGTTTTTATAGACAACTGCTATGGTGAGTTTGTCTGCGAGCATGAGCCTACCTTTGCGGGAGCGGATATAATCGCCGGATCCCTTATAAAAAACCCCGGAGGAGGTCTGGCGCGGACTGGCGGCTACATAGCAGGTAAAAAAGAACTTATAACCCTGTGCGCGAACAGACACACATCCGTAGGCATAGGGAAAGAATGCGGAGCCACTTTAGGGGAAATCTCTCAAATGTTCCAAGGTTTTTTCATGGCACCTCATACTGTCGCGCAAGCTCTGAAAACCGCTGTTTACGCTGCCGAGGTTTTTGAAAATGCCGGGTTCGAGGTATCGCCTCGCGTTGACGAGAAAAGAAGCGATATCATACAGTCTGTTGTTTTCAATAGCAAAGAAAAACTTCTCGCCTTTATGAGAGGGATACAAAAATACTCACCAGTCGACAGTTATGTTACCCCTGAACCCTGGGCGATGCCCGGATATTCACATGATGTCGTTATGGCGGCGGGAACATTTATATCAGGAGCCTCGATAGAACTTTCCGCCGACGCTCCCATAAAAGAACCTTATCGTGCGTATTTCCAAGGCGGACTTACCTTTTCATCAGGGAAAGCAGCTATTGACGGAGCGCTTGACGAGGTAATAAAAACATTATGAAAACCGCAATAATAGTCAACCATTCTTATAACGGTTTTATCAAAATGGCGGAAACACTAAAAAAAGATCTATCCTTATTAGGCTGTGACACCGACATTATTACAAACAAAAACGCGATACTGAAAGATGACAAAGATCTGGATTTTGATAAATGCGTATTTTTTGACAAAGACGTGCCGCTGGGATTAAGGCTTGAGATGTCAGGTATACGACTGTACAACAATATCGGGTCAATAGAGCTTTGCGATGACAAACGCCGTACATACGAGCTTTTACGAAAAGATTTTCCTACACCTTTATCCTACCCCGCGCCTCTTTCTTTTTCATATACCGAATGCGCGGATTTCTTCGATGAGATAGAAACCCGACTTGGATTTCCCCTTATCGCGAAATTCGCTTACGGCTCGCTTGGGAATGAAGTTTTTCTTCTTCACAGCAGAAACGAAGCGGAATCATTTTATATGAAAAATTATACCGTACCTCATTTATACCAAAAATTTATCAATGAAAGCGCGGGAAAAGATTTAAGGGTCTATGTCGTCGCCGGGAAAGCGCGAGCAGCTGTCTTGAGAGAAAATAAACATGATTTCAGAGCGAATATCGCCCTGAACGGAACAGCTGTTCCGTTTGAACTGACAGAGAATATTTCGTCTTTGTGCGAAAATGCCGCTTCGGCGCTCGGTCTTGATTTTTGCGGAGTGGACATTCTTTTTTCTGATAACGGCTATCTGATATGCGAAGTAAACTCAAATGCCATGTTCACGAAAATATCAGCCGTAACGGGAATAAATCTCTCGTATATACTGGCTGAGCACATTGTCAACGATAAAATATTACATCAAAATGATTTATTTTAGGAGGTGCTTCAATGTATAAAGATCATACATGTGAACGTCCGGGATTAAAAGAACTTGCAGATATTTGTCTTCAATACGGGAAAATAGACCCGGCGTTATACACAAAATACAATGTAAAACGAGGGCTGAGAGATATAAACGGTAAAGGTGTCTTAGCCGGATTGACAGAGATATCTGATATTAAATCCCATGAAATCGTGGACAAAGAGGAAATTCCCTGTGAGGGAGAACTGTATTATCGCGGTATAAACATCGAAGAACTTGTCAGAGGTTTCATCTCAGAAAACCGTTTCGGATATGAAGAAACGGCATATCTACTTTTATTCGGTAAACTTCCGACACAAAAACAACTTGAGAACTTCTCAGGGCTTCTGGCAGACTATCGTGAACTTCCGACTTCGTTTGTCAGGGATATAATCATGAAAGCTCCGAGCAAAGATATGATGAATACTCTTTCCAGAAGCGTGCTGACCCTTTATTCTTATGATGACAGAGCGGATGATACTTCTGTAGAAAACGTATTGCGTCAATGTCTGCAACTCATCGCTCTGTTTCCTCTTCTTTCCGTTTACGGATATCAGGCATACAGTCACTATCATGACGGGAACAGCCTTTATATCCATCCGCCGCGCCAAGATCTTTCCACAGCGGAGAATATCCTTCATATATTGAGACCAGACAGCAAATATACTGAGCTTGAAGCGAAAATACTCGATATCGCGCTTGTGATACATGCCGAACACGGCGGAGGGAACAACTCAACATTTACAACACATGTCGTGTCTTCATCGGGAACAGATACGTATTCTGTTATTTCAGCGGCTCTTGGGTCACTGAAAGGTCCAAAACACGGCGGAGCCAATATCAAAGTGGTAAAAATGTTTGAGGACATGAAAAAAACAGTCAAAGACTGGACGGACGAAGAAGAGGTATCAGCATATTTACAAGCGCTTTTGGACAAAGAAGCGTTTGATAAAAAAGGGTTAATATACGGAATGGGTCACGCAGTGTATTCTCTTTCCGACCCCCGAGCGAATATTTTCAAAAATTATGTAAAGACACTTTCAGAAGAAAAAGGCAGGAAAGAAGAGTTTGCGCTGTACTCTATGGTAGAAAGGCTTGCGCCGGAAATAATAGGGAAAAAGCGCAAAATTTACAAAGGAGTTAGCGCCAATATAGACTTTTACAGCGGATTTGTTTACAGTATGCTTGATCTTCCGCCTGAACTTTATACACCCATTTTCGCGATTTCACGTATTGCAGGTTGGTCCGCTCACAGACTTGAAGAAATAATAAATGAGGGAAAAATAATACGTCCCGCATATCTGAACATCGCGCCACGCGCGCCATATGTAAAAATTAACGAAAGATAACATTTTTTAACAAGAATAACCCCGCGGGAAAATTCTATAATAAAAACAGAACAAAATAAAAGCGGGGGCTTGAATTTTATGGAGATATCCGATTTTTCCGTTGAAAAAAAATACTGCCCGAAACTCGGGCGCAACGTTATACTGAAAACCGATCATCGTGACTCGGATAAAAAAACCTGTTTTGACAATGACGGTTGCGCGGGAAACTGCCATAATTTGAATAATGAAAATCCCGCGCGGTAATAGGGCACCGCGCGGGATATATATTTTAGCCAAGACGTTTTTCGAGAGCGTCAAGCTGTTTATACAACTCTTCAGGCATTCTGCCGCCGATTTTATCATAGAATTCACGAACACCCTCAGCGTCCTCTTTCCAAAGCTCGCTGTCGACACTGAGAAGGCTCTTTATAACATCAATATCTATCCCATCATCTTCGAGACCTTCGATGTTTATATCCTCAGGTTTGGGAAGATATCCGATAGCGGTCTCGACCGCGTCAACTTTTCCGGCACAACGATCAAGAGCCCATAAAACAACCCTGAGATTATCCCCGAAACCGGGCCAAATAAAATGCCCTTCATCATCGAGTCTGAACCAGTTTACGTTAAATATTTTTGGCGGATCAGGTATTTTCTTACCCATTTCAAGCCAATGCGCGAAATAATCGCCCATATTGTATCCGCAAAAAGGTAACATCGCCATCGGATCACGTCTTACCACCCCGACAGCCCCGGCCGCTGCAGCGGTCGTCTCCGAAGCCATTGCGGAACCTACATACACTCCGTGCTCCCAATCAAAAGACTGATAAATCAGGGGCGCTGTTTTAGCGCGTCTTCCGCCGAAAATAATGGCGTCAATGGGAACTCCTTCCGGATTATCAAATTCAGAAGAAATACATGGGCAGTTCTTCGCAACCGCTGTAAATCTTGAATTTGGATGCGCGCCTTTTTCTCCTGATGATGGATCCCATTTCTCACCTTTCCAGTTTATCGCGTTCACAGGCGGATTCTTATCAAGCCCTTCCCACCATACCGTATTGTTATCAAGATCATGGACAACGTTTGTAAAAATAGTATCTCTTTCTGTTGTATGAAGGGCGTTCGGATTGGATTTTATATTTGTACCCGGCGCAACACCAAAGAAACCGTTCTCCGGGTTCATAGCCCAAAGCCTTCCGTCTTTACCGATACGAAGCCATGCGATATCATCGCCCACACACCAAACTTTATATCCTTTAGCGCGATAACCCTCAGGCGGTATAAGCATGGCAAGATTAGTCTTACCGCAAGCCGACGGGAACGCCGCACAAACATATTTTGTGGTCTTGTCGGGATATTCTACGCCGAGAATAAGCATATGCTCGGCGAGCCAGCCTTCTTTACGGGCAAGATAGGACGCTATGCGGAGCGCAAAGCATTTTTTTCCGAGTAAAACGTTACCTCCGTATCCGGAATTAACTGAAAATATCTCGTTTGTCTCCGGCATATGAACGATATATCTGTTTTCTTCGTCAATATCTTTTTTAGCGTGAACACCTTTTACAAAATCCGCGCTGTCACCAAGAGCTTCCATAACCGCAGTCCCCACCCGCGTCATGATAAGCATATTGAGCACGACATAAATGCTGTCTGTAAGTTCAATACCTATCTTCGAAAACTTTGACCCGATAACGCCCATCGAATACGGGATAACATACATAGTTCTTCCTCTATATGAACCGTCATAAAGAGCCCAAAGCTTTTTCTTCATTTCAACGGGATCTGCCCAATTGTTTGTAGCGCCGGCATCTTCCCTGTTTTTAGTACATATATATGTTCTACCTTCAACACGTGCAACGTCATTCACCGCCGTACGATGAAGATAGCATCCGGGAAGTTTTTCCTCGTTGAGTTTAATGAGTTCTCCGGTCCCGCAAGCCTCTGCGCGAAGCTCTTCAGCCTGAGTTTGTGAACCGTCGATCCATACGACCTTCTCCGGCTTGACTAACGCTTTAATTTCCTCGATCCAATCAAGGACATATTTGTTGTTTGTCATTTCATATTCTCCTCGCTAGTTTATTTTATATAAATCATACAACTTTATACTTTTATTATATCTCTTAATAAAGGAATTGTAACGTCAGATTTGTTTCAAAATATAAAAATTAAGTAATTTATATATCTCAGACAAGCTTTCTGCTATATTTTACCATATTCGATAAAAAAAATCAATAGATAAATATGACTTTTCGGTGTTTTTATTCCTTCATTTTCATATAAAATAAAACTAAGGAGCGCCCGATTATGAATTTTCAAAAAGAGCTTGACACCATTTTACAAAACATTGAGGGAGTCCCTTCATTGCTTTTGCACAGCTGTTGCGCACCATGCTCATCTTATGTAATAAGTTATCTGACAAAATATTTCGATATAACCGTATTCTATTATAATCCGAATATCTTTCCGCGTGAAGAATATGAGAAACGTAAAGAAGAGCAGATACGGTTTATCCGGGAATTCAAAACAAAACATCCGGTAAAATTTATTGACTGTGAATATGACTCTGAACATTTTTTCCGCGCGGTCAACGGGCTTGAGTATGAACCTGAACGAGGTCGACGCTGCACGGAATGTTTTCGTCTGAGGCTTACCCGGACAGCATACGAAGCAGAAAAAAGAAATTTCGACTGGTTTGCCACGACCCTTACTGTTTCACCGCATAAGAACGCTGAAGAAATAAACAAAACAGGTTTCGCTATTCCCTGTACCGCAAAATATCTTCCGTCGGATTTCAAGAAAAAAGATGGATATAAAAGATCTATCGAGCTTTCAGAAAAATATGGATTATACAGACAAAACTATTGCGGCTGTATTTACTCAAAAAAGAACAACCCAAAATAAAAAAGTATTGCCCGGAAATATGACTTTTATGTCTGTCCGGGCAATTCCTCTCTTTTGATAAAGAAAACAAAATTAAGATGCCTCAATAAAAAACTGATCTTTAGGCGCGTCGCAAATAGGACAAGTGTAACTGTCCGGGACGTCTTCCCATTTCGTTCCCGGCGCAATGCCGTGTTCGGGATCTCCTTCGGCTTCATCATAAACGTATCCGCAAACATCACAAAAATATCTTTCCATAATTTTCACCTCCTTTTAGTATCTGTGCAAATATAAAACTCGACACAATATTATTTACTTGTTTTTTTTAATATTTTTCCTGGAAACAATCTGAAAAACAAGCCCGGCTAAAGCGAGAGCGGCCCCCGTAACATAAACAGGCCATTTCTCTTCATAAGGCAAAATCTCAAATAAAAAAGCTGAGGCGTTAAATCCTCCGGCGACTGCTGTAACCGCAATAATCCATGCGTACTGGAATTTTACGACAAAAACAGCAATAAGTACACTCACCGCGACAGCCGCGACATTCCGCGCAATAAAATTGTCAATCGGAATAAAAGAGGAAACCGGACCGTACGCCATCACAACCGCCCAAATGAAAAGACCGAGCCTGTAAACCTTAAACGAAAGAATTGAAAATAAAACCGCGGCGGCGATCCCAACAAGCAGAGAATATAAAGAGGCTTTATCGCCGTTGTATAACAAGCTTGTGGTAAGAAATCCAATCGCAAAACCAAGAAAAGCACCCGCAAGCGACATGAAAAACCTGAAAAACCTGTATCCGAAAAAGCAACTGCAAAGAGACAGGATTATAAGCGCTGCCGACACGATATAATAGATCTCAGCAGGCAAAGAAATATCTATACGTAAAAATTCAGTTGTGTTTTTTAAGAACTCCCATATCTTATCCAGCCAAAACACCCTCTCCCGCTTATTTATAAATCATCTCATATAAAATTCCCATGGGATTTGATTTGTAGACATGATCCTTACGTCAGTTCCTCGATCAAACATAGCTGTTATGCCGGTACGGCGAAGACAAAACATAACAGTATACTCACTCTCATTATTTTTGAAATTAAAACGTATCGTATCAATCAAAAAATCATCATCCAGCCACGAGATCGCAGCGTCAGAATAAGATATCACCTCTTTGCCGGAAGGATCGTCAAAAAGTTCAAATACCCCCTTCTGCACAAGACTGTTTTTGATTTTTTCGGCATTTTCTAAACTGTTTTCCTCAAAAAAGATATCGATTGCTTCTTTATTATTCCCCATATCAAGCTCTTCAAACGCATTACGCATAAAAATAAAAGCGTTTGAGTCAAAAAGCTCTTTCAAAGAAAAATACATACTTGACTCGGATGATGTGTTTCTGCGTTTATCAAAACAGAACTGTGAAGCCAAAAACAAATACCATTCCTCATATGAAAAAGTAATATCCATTTTTTGTGCGGCAGGTTTATCGGGCAAAAACCCGTTTAAGAATTGTTCATCAAGCCATTTGGCCAAAGTTTCAGAAGAAAAATAAGCATAAATTATATACATTTTTTTCTCACGGATATGCGTCATTATATACCAGATACTTTCACGTTTCATTGCATATACAAGGTCTTTCCCGGCTTTTTTTCTCCCTATCGACGCAACACAGTCCGGCTGAAGCAATACACGCAACAGCAACGCTCCTTCCGCCGTAAGAGCATAGTCGTTCACACTCTCAAACGACATAAGGCCGAGATTCCTCAAATTTTCTGCGCGTTCTTCAAAAGTTTTCCCATAGTTTATTTTGGACGAGTTTATATAATCATACAGAGGGGAAATCGTTTTGCATATGTAACCGGCGCATGCGGCAAGCGCCTGCAGTTCCCCGTCACTCATAATGTATACCAAGAATTTTCACCTCCGGACATATATTTCCCGGCAAACCGCCGTCCTCCACGAATTTCCATGTTTTGACGGAGTTTTTTTATCTCTTCCGCCCAATGCGCCGCCGTAGCAGCCGCACCGCCTACCCTCTCTTCATTTGAACACGGTATATATGCAAGAGCCGGATCGTCTTTTCCCCCGGACGAATAATCGCCTAAAATATTATTGACGGATTTTTCATTATTGTAAAAAAAGTCAAGTTCAAAATAATCAACTATCTCCTGCTCTACCTTTCCCGCTTCGATATCCGCCTGAGCTTTTTGCACGGTCTGTATAATTTTACCGTAATCACCATTAAGCGCGGCTGCTTCCGCAGTTCTGTCATCAGTTATATAATCGCTTACATATTTCAGGAAAGGAATTGTCTCACTGTTCGCGGAAGTGCCAAAATGAACAGCGTTGACAAGCTCAAAAGCGACCGTAGCCGGATTCATGTCATCAGCATTCCAGACAAGAGCTTTTTCCGCTGCCTGTTTAGCGGCGGAAGGCGCTGCCGTATAATTTGCCTGCTCGTTAATTTTTTCGAGTATGGCATCATGTTTACGCAAAACAGCGTTTTTTTCTTTGAGACGCAGTCTCGTCTGCTCGTTCTTAGCCAAAACATAATAAAAGATATAAATAAAAACACATGCGGAAACAAATATCAGGGCTATGACAGTTGTAATAACCGATTTGGGTTTCGCTACCGTCCCGGCAAAAACAGAACCTTCTCTCATATTTTCCTCAAGGCGCAACCCCGCTTCACGGTCGGCGCAGGTACAATGCACACAAAGTTGCCCGCAGGTTTTGCAAAGATGAGCAGGGGCTCCGTTAACAGTTATTTCATCACTTATTATCGTTTCCGAACCGCACCAACAGCGGCAAGTACAGTTTGTACGGTTTTTCCCGCAGTTTATACAATCAAATTTATCATGATCATCAGTTGTTTCCTGATAATAAGGCCTTCCGCAAATACAGTTCCCCTGAGCGACGTCATCCACCTCCGTCGCAGCAAAAACATTAGCAAACATAAAAAACATAACCGCGGCAAAAAGTAAAACATAAATCTTTTTCAACATCACACGGTGACCCCCATATAGGCATATATACATATATAAATTATGATACTGCCGGCGGTAACGGCAAAATGACATATGACCTGCTTCAACGGCTGTTCCTCATGCCGGATGATCTCCCTCGCGCTGTCTGTAAATACTGCAAATAACCCCACAGCCAGAAACGGGATAATAATGTTCCAGCTGAAACAAAGTCTCATAAACATCATCGCGACCGTAAAAGGAATCAGCAAAAGCCAGCTTCTGCATCGCTTATCAGACATCGTCATCGACATGAACAATACCGTAAGAACGAGCCATAAAAGCATCAAAAACACATATATCAGATAAAACGAAACAGATGTTTTCTTTATGATAAAAAACCCAGAGAACAAAAAAATAAGCAAGCAGATAACGCCTATAAGGGAAAATTTCGGAAATTTGTTTTTAGTCATCATGTTCCCTCCCCCTATATCAAAATAATCAGCCCGACCAATAAAAGTCCGACAGTCATTATCAGCGTTACTCCCAAAACAGCCGAAATCTTACGTTTTTTAACACCGCCTATTTCAAGTGAAAAAAGTATTTCATAGAGAAAAACAAAAGAAAGAAGAAGCCCGGTCAGCCCAAACGCAACCGAAGTGTTCATCGCGAATATGAGTTTACACAGCAAGCCGATAAGATTAAGTAAAAAAGTGAACACAAACGTCATGCACACAGCTGTGTTAAGCTTAATAAAATCAACATCGGTATGCAGAAGCCTGCACATGAGTCTCACTGCACCGCTCTCAAAAAACACAAAAGCCGCACCTGACAAAACACCCAGAAAACAGAGCAAGACCACCGTTCCCGCAGAGGCGGTACCTAAATACGCGCGGTCAAGCCCTATCTGCAAAAAGCAAAATA
>CALWNV010000044.1 GCA_944382895.1 uncultured Clostridia bacterium
AACAACTGTCTTCATATTCCGGTGCGCGCTCATTCCGGATACGTTTCGCTGTTTCGGGATCAATTGAGCATTCCCACTGTTTTTCCCAGTCGAAAGTTCTTCTTGCGTCAGCCATCGCGTCGTCGATATCACGTGCATGAGGGATTTTCTTCGCAATATCAGCGGCATGAGCCGCGATCCGTGAAGCGATTATTCCCTGTTTTACATCCTCAACGTTCGGAAGCGCCAGATGTTCGGCGGGTGTGACATAACAAAGGAACGCCGCTCCCGCGGCCGCCGCGATTGCTCCGCCTATGGCGGATGTTATATGGTCGTATCCCGGGGCGATATCGGTGACTATCGGGCCAAGCACATAAAACGGCGCGCCCATGCAAACGGTCTGCTGGATTTTCATATTAGCCTCGATCTGATCCATAGGCATATGTCCCGGCCCTTCTATCATGACCTGAACATCTTTTGCCCACGCGCGTTTTGTCAGCTCGCCGAGCCTTACAAGCTCTTCAATCTGGCATACGTCGCTGCTGTCGGCGAGACATCCGGGGCGGCATGCGTCCCCTAATGAGATAGTCACATCATATTCACGGCAGATATCAAGTATATCATCAAAATACTCATAAAACGGGTTTTCTTCGCCGGTCATGCTCATCCATGCAAACACAAGTGACCCGCCACGGGAAACTATATTCATTTTTCTTTTATGTTTTTTGATTTGTTCAATGGTTTTACGCGTGATTCCGCAATGAAGTGTCACAAAATCCACTCCGTCTTCAGCGTGCATCTTTACCACATCAATAAAATCTTTAGCTGAGAGGGCAGCGAGGTCTCTCTGATAATGGATCACGCTGTCATATACAGGAACAGTTCCTATCATCGCGGGACACTCATTCGTCAGTTTTTTGCGGAACGGCTGAGTATTCCCGTGAGAGGAAAGATCCATGATGGCTTCGGCGCCCAGATCGACTGCCGCCATTACTTTACGCATTTCGATATCATAATCTTTACAATCTCTTGAAACACCGAGATTTACGTTTATTTTAGTTTTGAGCATAGATCCGACTCCGTTCGGGTCGATGCAGGTATGCAGTTTGTTCGCGCATATGGCAATCCGGCCTTTTGCAACCAGATCTCTTATTTCCTCGGCTGTACGGTATTCTTTTTTCGCGACTGTTTCCATCTCAGGGGTAATGATCCCTCGCTTTGCGGCATCCATCTGTGTGGTATAACTTCTCATTTTATTTTGTTCCTTTCAGGCAAATCTTGATTATTATATTCTGCAAAATGACCGGTCAGGGCAAATCCGTGATGTATGGGACCTCTTCCTCTGCCCAGGTCCAGCATCGCGGACAGCGCTTCGGAAATATATTCTTTTGAGCGCTGTACTGATGTTTCAAGAGGGTATCCCTTTGCCAGATTCGCCGCAATCGCGGAAGAAAGAGTGCAGCCTGTCCCGTGGGTGTTGGGGTTTATAATTCTTTTTCCGAAAAACCACTTTGCCGTTTTGTCTGTATAAAGCAGGTCATTTGCGTCATTGACGCTGTGTCCGCCTTTCAGGAGAACGGCGCAACCATAGGCGTTGTATATCTTTTTTGCTGCGTTTTCCATATCTGCGTTATCTTTTATTTTCATCCCCGATATCGCTTCGGCTTCCGGAATGTTCGGAGTGATAACCATTGCTAAAGGAAAAAGTTTTTCTTTAAGAGCCGATACCGCCTCTGTTTCAATCAGCGCGGAGCCGCTTGTGGCGACCATGACCGGATCGACAACAATATTTTCCGCTTTGTGTTTTTTCAATTGTTCTGCGACGGCGCCGATCAGTGCACAGGAAGAGACCATCCCTATTTTTACCGCGTCAGGACGGATATCTTCAAAAATCATATCCAGCTGCTGTCTGAGGAATTCCGGGCTCACTTCGGAGATCGCGGTTACGCCTGTAGTGTTCTGGGCGGTCAGCGCAGTTATTGCGCTCATCGCGTAAACACCGTTCATTATCATTGTTTTCATATCTGCCTGAATCCCGGCACCTCCGCTGCAATCGCTCCCGGCAACGGTCAATGCTGTTTTTATTTTCATCTCTGTTTTCTCCTTTCGTTTTCAGCATTGTTTTATATAGCGGCACAAGGTGGTGTCCCCGATCTGCCGCTTTACGGGCCACGTTAAAGTTCTGAGGCAAATTCCCAAAAAGATTCAGTATCATTGAAATCTTCCAGGTAAAAATCCGCTAGGTCTTTTAACTTTCCTGTTTTCTTTTCATATTTATCGTAAACACCGACGACACGGAACCCGTCTTCCTTTGCGGTTTTGGCCGCGTAATATGCGTCTTCGAACACAATGACGTTATCTGTTTTCAGACATTTTCGCGCTTTTCTGAAAATATCGGGTCGGTCTTTCCCTCTGCCTGTTTCGGACGAAGTAAATATTTTGCGGAAAAACCTGATCATATCACAGCGTTTCAAAGCTGCCTCTACCAAATAACGGTCGTTTGCCGTGGCAATACACATATTCACATTTTGATTTTTAAGCTTTTCCAGAAAGTCCTTAACTCCGGATTTTGGTTGTATGTTATAGAAGTATTGATCCTCGATAATCCTGTTGATACCGGATATTATCTCTTGTGCGGACAGGGGAATATCATATTCGGTTTGAAAATAGAGAACAGCCCGCTCCATGCTCATGTCCGATACCGCTGTCTGAAGATCGGGTCTTGGTTCTTTCCCTAAAGATCTTAAATAATTTTCCCCGAGCGTCTGCCACAGATGCATTGAATCAAAAAGTGTTCCGTCAAAATCAAAAACAGCTCCCTGTATCATGTGCTTATCAGTTCTTTCGCCGCTTTTGCCAATGCCGCGGTCGCCGCACCGGGATCTTCAGCCCCGAATATCGCAGACACGACCGCAACGCCGTCGATGCCGCTGCCGGCGAGCTGCATAATGTTATTTATGGATATCCCTCCGATCGCTACTGTAGGTATTTCTACCGCGTCACATATGGCTTTTAAGGTTTCAAACGGCATTATATCCGCGTCTGTTTTTGTGGAGGTTGAGAATACCGCGCCCAAACCCAGATAATCCGCTCCGTTTTTTACCGCGTCCAGAGCTTCTTCCACTGTGTGTGCTGAAACCCCGATAACCATATTGTCTCCCACGCGGTTACGCACGTCACGGACATTCATGTCTTCCTGTCCCACATGTACTCCGGTCGCTTTGCACGCAACAGCGATATCCACATTGTCATTTATAATGAACGGAACTCCGTATTTGTTGCACATATCCGCAATTTCCTCGGCCTCTTTAAGAAAAGAATGATAATCAAGCTCTTTTTCCCTGAGTTGTATGCATGTGGCGCCGTTTTCTAAAGCGGAGTGTATTTGCTCATACAAAGTCATTTTCCCTGTCCATGAACGATCGGTTATCGCATAGAGCAGCATGTCTTCCTTATTGCATCTCATATCTTGCCTCTTTCTCAAGCTGTTCCGGTGTCAGGTTATATACAGCGTCAATGATATAATTGCGATAAGTCGCGTTCCCGTCACTTTCGCGCGTCCTTTTTTTCGCAATCTCTCCGCACAGACCCATCGCGCATACCGCAGCGGCTGCTGCGGTGAGCGTATCGCCTGGGTTGGCTGTTACATATGCCGCGATCATCGCGGAAAGCTGGCAACCTGTTCCCGTAACCCTGCTCATGTCTTTATGCCCGTTGTATATGCGGAAAGCTTTGTTTTTGTCCGCAACAATATCTGTCGCGCCGGTAATAACTATTACGGCGCCGGTCTTTTGTGAAAATTCTTTCGCAAAAGCTGTCATCTGCTCCGTATTTTCTTTTGTTATTTGTTCGGAGGCATCCGCGTCGACTCCTTTTGTTGTTCCGCTGCCGCGAGCCAGAGCCTTGATTTCCGAAACATTCCCGCGTATTACGGCAAAGTTTATTTCATCCAATAATTTTAATGCTGTTCGGGTCCTGAGCAGGGACGCTCCCGCGCCTACGGGATCAAGTACAACCGGGTGTCCCAGTGAGTTGGCTTTTTTTCCTGCCGCGAGCATTGACGGGATCGTTCTTTGGTTGAGTGTTCCTATATTGATATTGAGTCCGCCGCAGATAGACGTGATTTCCTCTACTTCATCGATATCATCCGACATGATCGGGCTTCCGCCGCATGCCAAAAGTATATTGGCGCAATCGTTCACAGTGACATAGTTAGTGATGTTGTGTATAAGAGGAGCGGTTTTTTTTACATTTTCAAGCATTTCTTCCAGCATTATAATCATCTCCCCGGCGCTTATCGGTCGACTCTTCGTTGGATTTTGGGCAGTACTCTTGTTTTGCTGAGAATATAGATTGGTATCGCGGATAAAACGGCGCCTCCTGCCGTTGAGACAAGAAACGGAAGGATATATGCGTAAAAGGCGATGTCGGCAGCGCTTTGCCCCATAAACAATATGGCGATAGGATAAGCGCAAAGCCCGCCTATAACAGATGTTCCGAACACTTCAGCCAGCAGCGTGGGAAAAATTTTTCTGCATTTCCAGTATGTTATTCCGCACAACAGCGCGCCGAATATACTTCCTGGGAATGCCATTAAAGTGCCAAGTCCCAATAAATTGCGGAGCAGGCTTGAACAAAGCGCGACCGCGAATCCGTACCCGGGGCCGAGCAGAACCGCGCAAATGATATTGACCATATGCTGCACAGGGGCGCATTTGCTGCCGAATACAGGAAAAGACATCGCGCTTCCTGCGACAGCGACCGCACACAGTATTCCCGCGATTACAAGTTTTTGAACGTTTGTTTTCTTCATGATATCATACTCTCTCTTTGTTTGGATTTGAGAAACGGCGGTATCAGCGACGTTTCCCATAAAAAAGTGGGTAAACTTTGCCCATGAAAGGTCGGTCGAAGCTTGTTGGCTTCCTCTCACGCCGGAACACGGCTTCCCATCGCTGATATACCGGACATAAGGCGCTCCCCTTTGCCCGTTACGGTCACGGCCGTAAACGCTTTTTCTCACATCCTTTTCAAAGAAATTAAAAAATCCGGAGACACCACATAAGGAATCTCCGGTAAAAAACATTGTTATCCCTACGTTGGCATTATCCAAATCAGGTTCATGGGTCGAAGGTCATTTCCTTCCTCTCAGCCTGTTTACAAGCTCCCCTGTATTAATTTTAGCTGTCCGGATCGTTTTTCAACCGGTCCGGAGGATAAGGACCGTAATAAAAAGTTTCGGGAAAAATTACGGCGGCATTCTTTGCTTGCGGTTTTTTTGTCCGGGTTTATATATAGGATCCGGTATCGTAAGAATGATCCGTGCATCCTGTCGGAAGAAAGAAATGAAAGAATGTTTGTTTCAGCCCCGGATACAGGACCGCAAATAAATAATGCGATAAAAAAGCCCCGAACGCGATCTGCGTGTCGAGGCTCCCGAATGGTCCGAGCGACAGGAGTCGAACCTGCGGCCTCTTGAACCCCATTCAAGCGCGCTACCAAACTGCGCTACGCCCGGATACCGAGTTATTATAGCACAAATCACGGCTTTTTGCAATAGGGTAATTGTGAAATAAAATAGACAAATTATGTTATCGCTATTGCGTTGAGGCGTGCGAGGGAATAGTTGATTTCGGCGTATTCGTCGCGTGAAAGAAAATAATTATATTTGCGTTCAAGCAATTTATGTATTATTCGGTATTCCCATCCGAGCGATATCCATCGTATTATGTCGTTTTTTATTGCTTCCTGCATTATGTTCACTCCTTTTTTTTCGTCTGGTCGTATTATACCACAAAAACCGCATCGTTGCAAGAAAAACAGTTCATCAAAAATCGACATGCGACGGGGATAAATGACAAATATTTATATAAAAAATCAAAGTTCGCAAAATATTTTCGCGAACTTTGACGTATATATTTTTCGGCAGATTATTTTTTATATGAGAACTTTTCGTTTTTCAGACACAGGAATGAAGAAATTATAACTCCTGCGATTGTCGTGATAAAAATTTCCGGCACCATAAATATTCCGTTATATACGATAGAATACAGCCATGGTTGATCAACAAACAGAGCAATGAGAGAGTTCTCTTCAACGCCCGATGAAACCGTAAGTGAGTGCCAGACAATCGCTCCTGAAAGAATATGACATATATAACGTAATGTTAGGGTTATGGCTATCCCGGCACCAAAAGTTATCATTTGCAGCCCTTTTGTGTTTTCTCTGTTGGTTTTTCTGAACATTCCGGAAAATCCGATAATTGTAAACGGGATTATGTAGTCAAGAAATATTATAGCCGCCGCGGACCATATCCCGGTCGCGTACGAGATATTCTCAAGCCCCATTAAAAGCTGGATTATGCTATATACAAATCCTGCTGCGATTCCGCACGGGATACCTCTGCGGTAGCTGAGTAGAGCAATAGGCAGACATGATGCAAACGTTACATCTCCTCCGAAGGGAGATTTGTAGATTGCAAAAAAACTTAAAGCAGTTGAGAGAGCGACGCAGAGCGCCGACTCCACCAGAATAATAACTTTTTTGTTTTTCATATGAAAAACTCCTTGATATATATATTTTGTATAACAAGCAAAAAAAACGTCATGCCAAAAAGGACTGACGCATGCAAAAGGCCGTTTGTATGCATAGCTGCTCCGCGTGTATCAGACCGATCGGGCTGTGCGGGTATCATATCAGCCGATTGAACGGCGCCCAGGCACATATTTATTATATTATACATGAATCAAACTAAAATGTAAATATGATTTTCTTAAATATATTTGACAAATCAGGAAGAGTGATATATAATAAAAGAGTATATACGGTTTTTTCGGAGGGATCGAAATGCGAACTGTTAAAATATTCGATACTACTTTGCGTGACGGGGAACAGTCCCCCGGATGTTCGATGAACATCGGTGAGAAGGTTGAGGTGGCTCATCAGCTTGAGAAGCTGGGGGTCGATATTATAGAGGCAGGTTTCGCGTCATCGAGCAAAGGTGATTTTGAAAGCGTGAAAAGGATAGCCGAGACGGTAAAAGAGGCTTCTGTGTGTTCTCTTGCCAGGGCTGTCGCGTCTGACATAAAAGCTTCCGCCGAGGCTCTTGCCGGGGCGGCGGATCCTGTTTTGCACATTTTTTTATCCACAAGCGATTTGCATTTGCAGTCAAAGTTGAATAAAACACGTGAACAGGCCTTGGAAATGGTTGAAGAATCTGTCCGGTATGCGAAGTCCTTTTGCGGTAAGATTGAGTTCTCAGCTGAGGACGCGACACGCTCTGATCCGGATTTTCTTGTTGAGATTGTTACAGCCGCGCTTAAAAACGGCGCTACTACCATAAATATCCCGGATACTGTCGGGTATGCGACTCCTGACGAGTTCAGGGCATTGCTCCGGTATCTTTACGAGCATACGGAGCTTGATAAGGCATTACTTTCGGTACATTGTCATAATGACCTTGGTCTTGCTGTCGCGAACTCTCTCGCGGCGATAAAAGCAGGCGCGTCACAGATTGAATGTACGGTAAACGGGATAGGTGAGCGCGCAGGCAACGCTTCATTGGAAGAAATCGTTATGAATCTGTATACACGCAGATCGGAGTATGACGCGGTTACAAATATCGACACGAAAGAAATATTCAAAACCAGCAAACTTATTCAGCTTATTACCGGTGTTACCGTCGCTCCGACTAAGCCTGTGGTCGGGAAAAACGCTTTTTTGCATGAAAGCGGTATACATCAGCACGGAGTGATGAATAATCCTCTTACTTACGAGATCTTTTCTCCGGAGACGATCGGAGTCCGGCGCGCGGGACTTGTTCTCGGCAAACACAGCGGAAAACACGCTTTTTTTGAAAGGGTGAGGGCGCTCGGGTATTCTGATATACCGGAGCAGCAGGCGGAACAGCTTTTTACGGATTTCAAAAATCTTGCTGATAAAAAGAAAGAGATACATGACGACGATATTGTTGCGTTGATTCTCAAGGATATCGTAAGCAATAAAGAGCATATATACAAACTTGACCGTTTCGTAATAACATGCGGTGATAAAATAACCGATGTCGCGTCGGTTTCATTGATAGTTGACGGCAAACGTATAGAAAACGTCGCGTCAGGTGACGGACCTATAGACGCTGCGTTCAACGCTATAGAGAAAACGACCGGCAGGCATTTTACCCTTGAAGATTTCCATATAAACGCGGTGACAGGAGGAAGAGACGCTCAGGGGACCGCGAAGATACGGCTCAGATACGGGGAGAAAGAGACACGGGCGATAGGGATTTCGACGGATATTATCGAGGCAAGTATTTTCGCCTACCTGAACGCCGTGAATTTTTTACTTTCAATGGAATAAAAATTTTTAAGGACAGTACAAAAAATGATTGCTCAGAAATATACGCACAAGCCTATCAAAGGTATAAAATATAAATATATGCTGCCGGAAGGAGTTTCTCTTGTTTTGGAAGGCGGAGGCACCCGTGGCTTTTATACCGCCGGTGTGTTTGAGGCTTTTATGGACGAGGGGATAATGTTTCCGTATATAATCGGTGTTTCGGCCGGAGCGGCAAACGCGATCTCATATATCTCCGGTCAGCCCATGCGCAACAGACAGGTTGTTGAGAATTATGTCGCGGATCCGAGGTATGTCAGCAAACGCAATCTTATTTTCCACAGGTCGATGTTCAATATGGATTTTATTTTCCGCACAATCCCTCAGAAGCATATCGCGATAGATTGGGAAATGTTTGACAGCTGTGATACGAGATTCCTTACCGGGGCGATGGATTGTGAGACAGGGAAAACAGTCTGGTTTGAAAAAGACGAAGTCGGTTCTGGTTTTGAGGCTGTTATAGCGTCCTGTTCGGTCCCGGTCATCTCGCCGATGGTCAGATACAAAGGCTTGACTCTCTTAGACGGCGGAGTGACTTCTCCGATCCCGATCGATAGGTCTATTGCGGACGGCAATACTTTTCATGTGATTGTTCTTACGAGGACCGCCGGATACAGAAAGTCCGAGTTCCGATATAAAAAACTGCTCAAATTTATTTACGGGAAATACCCATGTCTCGTCGAAGCGGTACTTAGACGCCATGAGGTATACAACCGTCAGCTTGAGCTTTGTGAGGAACTTGAAAAAGAGGGTAAGGCTATAATAATACGTCCGCAGGAACCTTTACAGGTCGAACGGACCGGATCTGATACGAAAAAACTTCTTGCGCTGTATGATGAAGGCCATAGAGAAGGCGCGAAAAGTCTGGGAATACTGAAAGAATCTTACGGGAGCAACCGATGAAAAACACAGAAATATTAGACACCACCTTACGTGACGGCATGCAGGCGGAAGGGATATCGTTTTCTGTAAATGATAAACTGAATATACTCAAGCTTTTAGACAGCCTTTGCATAGATTTTGCGGAAGTAGGTACGCCTGCCAGTAACGTGAAGGACAACGAACTTTTTGAGCGCCTTCCGTCTCTTGAGCTTAAACATGTAAAACCCGTTGCGTTTTCTTCCACATGCCATATCAATACTCTGCCCGAATCGGATGCTGCTTTGAACGCAGCAGCCGCGTCAGGTTGCGAATATGTCTCTGTTTTCGGAAAGGCATGGCTTTTACATGTGGAACATATATTATGCACGACGGCGGAAGAAAATCTTCGTATAATAAAAGAAAGTATAGAGTTTTTACGGAATAAAGACAAAAAAGTATTTTTTGACGCTGAGCATTTTTTTGACGGATACAAGGATGATCCCTCGTATGCGTGCAAAGTCATCGAAACTGCGGTTTCCGCAGGTGCGGAGCGGGTCGTGCTCTGTGATACCAACGGCGGCGCATTGCCGGATGAGGTTGTGGATATAATAAAAGAGTGTTCCGCTCTTCTTCCCGAAAATTTCGGGGTTCATTTCCACAATGATTGCGGGGTCGCCGTCGCAAACGCCGTCGCCGCAGTCGCTCACGGCGCGTTTCACGTGCAGGGGACTCTCAACGGCATAGGGGAGCGTTGCGGAAATACGAACCTTGCAACGCTTATTGGCAATTTGCAGTTGAAAAAAAATATGGAAGTTATTCCTCCCGAATGTATGCAGCGGCTCAGCGGGGTATGCAGGGCAGTTGCTCAGATAAGCAATATCTCGACCAATAATATGCCGTATATAAGCCGTGCTGCGTTTTCACATAAAGCCGGGATGCATGTCGACGCCGTGATGAAGACTCCGAGATCTTTTGAGCATATTGACCCCGAAACAGTCGGGAACAGGCGGAATATCCTTATCTCGGAAGTCAGCGGTAAAAGCGCTCTTTTTTCTGTTATAAAGGAAATCGCTCCTTTTGTGCAAAAGAGTTCAGACATTACCTCGAAAATAGTGGAACGCGTTAAGGAGCTTGAATACAAAGGTTATCAGTATGAGTCCGCGAGGGCATCTCTGGAATTGATAGTCCTGAAAGAACTGGGTATATATAAGCCTCATTTTTGCCTTGAGAGGTTTAAGCTCATAACAGAGCAGGAAGGCCCTTCCGCAGGTCTGTCATCTGCATTCGTCAAAGTAAAAGTCGGCCGTCAATATAAAATAGCCGCGACGGAAAGCGACGGACCCGTACATGCGCTTGACGGCGCGCTCAGGGAGGCTCTTTACGGTTTTTTCCCTGAGCTTGAAAATGTGTTTTTGACAGACTATAAAGTAAGGGTACTTGATGCTAAAAGCGCTACAGGTTCTACGGTGCGCGTTTTTGTCGAGACGTCGGATGGGGAAAATTCATGGACGACAGTAGGAGTGTCTGTTGACGTTATCGAGGCGTCAAAGCAGGCTCTTATAGACGGCATCGAATATAAATTATACAGAGGTGAGTGTACGAAATGACTTTGACACAGAAGATAATTGCCTCAAAATCGGGGCAGAGCACTGTTCGGGCGGGGCAGATAGTCCGCGCATCGGTCGATGTCGCTCTTGCCAACGATATAACCGCTCCTGTTTCAATACGTGAGCTTGAAAAGTTTGAAAATAAAGTGTGCGATCCTGACAGAGTTGTTTTTGTTCTTGATCATTTTACTCCGAATAAAGATATTAAATCCGCGGAAAATTGCCGGTTTATACGTGATTTCTGTTCAGAACACGGGATTGAGAAATGTTATCACGGAGCCGAAGCGGGCATAGAGCACGCGCTTCTCCCCGAACAGGGGCTTGTTCTTCCCGGACAGCTCATTCTCGGTGCGGATAGTCATACTTGCACTTATGGGGCTCTTAACGCTTTTTCGACAGGGGTGGGGAGCACCGATCTCGCCGTTGCGATAAAAACAGGCGAGTGCTGGCTTAAGGTCCCTTCCGCGATAAAGATAGTACTCGCCGGAAATTTCAGGAAATATGTCAGCGGTAAAGACCTGATTTTGCATATTATAGGGCTGATAGGCGTAGACGGCGCGGCCTACCGTTCAATAGAATTTTGCGGTGATACACAGGCGCTTTCGATTGATGATAAATTTACCGTATGCAATATGGGGGTTGAGGCGGGCGCGAAAAACTGTATTTTTCCCGCGGACGAAACGGTGACGGAATATGTCCAAGCACATAATATGTGCGGACGGCCGTATCGTGTGTTTGAAGCTGATCCCGACGCTGAATATGAAAAAACCATATATATCGATCTTTCTGAACTCGATCCGGTTGTCGCGTATCCGCATCTTCCGTCAAACATCAAAAGCGTTTACGATGCTGAAAAAGACAGGATCAGGCTTGATCAGGTCGTTATTGGCTCATGTACCAACGGTAGATATTCGGATCTTGAAGCGGCTGCGGATATCCTTAGAGGGAAGAAAGTTTCCTCACATGTTAGAACTATAATAATACCCGCTACGCCTGAAATATATAAAAAAGCCATTAAGAACGGCTTGATGGAAGTATTTACGGAAAGCGGATGCATTATTTCGCCGCCGACTTGCGGCCCGTGTCTCGGAGGGTTTATGGGGATTCTTGCTGATACGGAAAAATGTGCCTCCACAACGAACCGGAATTTTGTCGGCAGAATGGGGCATACGGGTTCGGAGGTTTATCTCTGTTCTCCCGCCGTTGCCGCGCAGAGCGCTGTTGAAGGTATAATTTCTGCGCCTAAAGGAGATGAATAATATGGGAAAGGTTTTCAAATACGGTGACAATGTTGATACCGACGTTATAATCCCGGCGAGGTATTTGAACGCGTATCAGCCGTCTGAGCTTGCGGAACATTGTATGGAGGATATAGATCGATCTTTTTCAAAAGAAGTAAAATATGGCGATATTATTGTTGCGGGTGAAAATTTTGGTTCAGGTTCTTCGAGGGAGCACGCGCCTCTGGCTATAAGCGCGTGCGGTGTTTGCGCTGTGATAGCGAAAAGTTTCGCGCGTATATTTTACAGGAACGCAATAAATATCGGATTGCCTATTTTTGAATGTACGGAAGCGGTAGATAAAATATCCGCGGGAGATGAGATTTTGGTCGATCTTAAGACCGGAGAGATAAACAATATTACTAAGGGCGAGACATATAATGCGGAGCCGTTTCCTGATTTTATAGCGGAGCTTATAGATGACGGAGGTCTTGTGAATCACGTTTTGAAACGGGGTAGGATATGATGAAAATCGTTGTCATAAAAGGCGACGGGATAGGTCCTGAAGTGATTGATGAAACTCTTAAGATACTTGATCGTGTCGGCAGGTTTGAGTATGAATTTATCGATATGGGAGGGTGTTCCATCGATAAGACGGGTGAGGCTCTGACAAAAGAGGCGCTTGATACGGCAAAAGCTGCGGATGCGGTTTTGCTTGGCGCTGTGGGCGGTCCGAAATGGGATAACGGAAAAGTCCGCCCCGAAGACGGGCTTTTGGCTATAAGAAAAGGTCTGGGTGTATATGCTAATCTCCGGCCGTCCGTTTTATACGAAGAGCTGAAAGACGCATGCCCGCTTAAGGACACGGTTGTGAAAAACGGTGTGGATATGCTTATCGTCAGGGAACTTACCGGCGGAATATATTTTGGTGAAAAAGGCCGTAGCAGTGATGAAGCGTATGACGTGGAACGTTACAGTGAAGCAGAGATAATCAGGATATTACGCAAAGCGGCGGAGGCGGCGTTACGCAGGAAAAGACATGTTACGGTTGTTGATAAAGCTAATATCCTTGAAAGCTCGCGTCTCTGGCGCAGCGTTTCTTCCGCGTTTTTCCGAGGTTATCCCCAGCTTGAAGTCGACTATATGTATGTTGACAATGCGGCAATGCAGCTGATAAAGGATCCTTCCCGGTTTGATGTCATAGTAACATCAAACATGTTCGGTGATATCCTTTCCGACGAGGCTTCAATGCTGACAGGCTCGATAGGGATGCTTCCTTCAGCGTCTCTCGGCGATGGGGGAAAAGGTCTTTATGAACCGATCCACGGCTCAGCCCCGGATATTGCCGGAACAGGTCTTGCCAACCCTATTGCGTCTATTTTGTCCGCGGCGATGATGCTTGAATATTCTTTTGATATGAAACATGAAAGCGATATGATAGTAAACGCGGTCAGAAAATTTCTTTCAGACGGTCACAGGACACGGGATCTGACCTCGTCTCCTGAGTATGTGACGACGGCGGAAGCAGGTTCTCTGATAGCCGGAAATATCGGTAAGTACAAGGCATAAGTAAAATGTGACATAAAATAAAACTCTCGTTTTTTTTTACTAAACCACTTGACAATCGGCTTAAAATTTATTATAATAAATGGGCTGTCCGTTGTAAAGCAGATCCGGTCAGCCATTGCGGCGGAATAGCTCAGCTGGCTAGAGTACTCGGTTCATACCCGATTGGTCGTCGGTTCAAATCCGACTTCCGCTACCATACGGCGCGTTGGTCAAGTGGTTAAGACACGGCCCTTTCACGGCTGTAACACGGGTTCGACTCCCGTACGCGTCACCATAATAAAAAAGCCCGGAACGGCTCCGGGCTTTTTTTGTAATATGGATTTAATTTGTCGATTTATATATAATAAAGGCTGTCCTTCAGGACAGCCTTTATATAGTAAGAAAAGTTATTTGTGCTTGATATAACCTTTTTGTCAGTTGTAATCAAAGCAGACCGCGATAAAGCTCGGCGATTTCCTCAACGCTTGTTTCTCTGGGATTGCCGGGAC
>CALWNV010000045.1 GCA_944382895.1 uncultured Clostridia bacterium
CATCACTCTTTCGTAATTCCCTGATTTTTGTACCTATATTAATTTGCATAAATACCTCCAAATTTTTGTTTTCACCGATGTGATTGTATTATACATTGGATTTTTGAAGATTTCAATGATCAATCAATTGTTAAAATATCAACCGTTTGTTGTTTTTCGTAATATACTTATTTAGTAAAAAATTGATTTTCATTTTGAAAGGCGGCAACAGTAGATCTGTATCTGCTGTTGCCGCCGCCCAAAAATTACACCTATAAAATTTTTGTTAGGAGAAATCAAATAATGGAATAAGCTGTGTGTCCGTTTAGTCCTTAGTATATCTTTTTAATATCTCATAGAAAATTGTTGGCAAACATCTTGATTTTGAGAATTCTTCAAATTTTTTCACTTCATATTCAATAGAAGTATCTTCTGCCGTTTTGAATATTTGTGATATATTTTCTTCTACACCGTTTACTACTGTTGCATTGTGTATTACAACCTTTTCTTCTCCCGATATGATCTCATCATACTTTGAACAATATTCAAGAGCGGTACTCATATATTTTACGGCACTTTTGTTGTCACCCAAATCAAAAAGCTCTTTTGCAATGAAACAACCAATATGACCTTTATGATATAACATAAAGCCTGCATCTTCATAATCATATATGACATTCAATATATCAAAACATTTTTTATAAACTGCAATTTTTTGAGTAGGGTCATCTAATCCGAATGTCGCTAAATTACGAAGTTTATTTACAATATGCTCTGTTAAATTCAAAAGATTTTCCCTCATTTGAGCAATATACATCTTTCTGTCAGTTCTGCAATATAGCTGTTCAAGCAATTCCGACTCAATATCGTAATATGAGTTAGGAAAATAGGAACAAATTTCCTTTGCCCTATTTATGTCTCCGCTGTTAATGTACATTACTGACATTAAATCATAAGCAGTATATCGAATTTTCTGAACGGTACAATCGCGAATAATAAGTTCACAAAGCTTTTGTATTTGCTCTCTGTGTACCGTCTCTCCAAACGGCTCTTCCATGTGGTGGGGATCATTAAATAATTCTAAAATATATTTCTCGATAACTCTGAAATCGCTTGGATATTTTTTGTACATTGCTTCGGTTAAATCAAATTGTTTGATCTTCTTGCCTTGGTTTCCTAAAGCATCATATTCTTTCAAAAACTCTTGTATGTCAATATCAATACTGCTTTCGTTTATTTCAAGAATAACATCTGCACTGACATTGAATATCTGTGCCAACACCGGAATTTGGTAAACATCCGGTGCACTCTTGTCGCATTCCCATTGTGAAATTGCCTGTGCTGAAATACCTACATATTCTGCAAGCTGTTCTTGTGTAAAATTCTTTTCTTTTCTTAGCTTTTTTATGACGGCTCCAATAGACATATTATTTTACTCCTTAAATTTATTCAAAAGATCTTTTGTACGTTTATTATATCAAATTTCAACAATAATTGAAGATAGTATTTATTGTTTATAAATTAAAGAGTTGCTTTCATTATCAATAGTTTCTTATGTTATCATGGATCAAAGTTTCTTAAAAATACCATTCTGTATGTTATTTGGTGCAAAAAACAGATGCTTGTAATCGCTAATATTATCAGTTTTGGTCATGAAGTTATCATAAAAGTCGTTATTGATTTTGTTATATTATTTAGTGTAACGAGAAGATTGAGGGACGACAAAATGTATGTTGAAATTGTTCTTTGATTTGCACCCAATTTCCACTATTACTATATTACAGACGAAAATTATTTTCCGTTAAGTTTTGAAGACCCTTTCGCATTGTCTTGGCCAAGCTGTATAGCCGAGGCAGCCAGGGAGTTAGTAAAGGAGGATGCAATAAGGAGAATAATGGCAGACTGGGTTTGGTTAAAAATCTCTCAAATTAGATTAACGCGTTCTTTGATGATTGGAACGTGGGAAACTACCGTTTAAACGAACGTAACCGCCAGACAAATCTTCGCTTTGCCAAGTATCTCGGTGAGCATACCAATCTGCGGAAGATAAAGAATATGGAAACACACTAACTACCTTTATGACTATGTTGACTATATGAAAAAACGGCTCAAAAAAGCTGTCTGTGAAGAAACACAAGTAGGATATATCTGAATCTATAGGCACAGCCGCAGACGAAATTCGCCTACGGCTGTGTTTTTTTGATGCTATACGGAGGACTTATTAAAATCCTCTGTAAAGCAAAATAGCCCGAACATCCCACCTGCGGTAAAGAGGTTCAAGCTATTAAGATTTGGTGCACCTGAGCATTCTATAATCGAACCGTTTACCTCTTTTAGAGTGACGGTTTTGCTTGCTTCCTTATAATTAAATGTTATGACCAGTTTGTCGTCGTAAAGATATACGGCATTTACAAAGCAGTCAATCAGTCTTTGTTTGTGTTCCTTCGTTTCTAAGCTCATGGTCTGAATTTGCTTCAACCATAGTTTCAAGCCCTCTTTTGTGATGGTGGGCTTCTTCATCTCTTCCTTGATGAGCTTCAAATTTATCTCATCTCTTGTATGCTCCAATTCGAGCATTCTCTGTTTCGTTGTTGAAGTAATAATGCCTTCTTCTATTGCTTTGAGTAGATTGTTTAATGCTGTTTCCGTTTCGCTGAGCCGTTGCTTTAATAACTGAATGACAGGGTTCTCTTTTTGAAAGTTTCGAAATACGATGCCGGCGATATCTTCAAGCACATTATCGCTCATCATCATTTCACGGGTGTATTTAATAACGATGTTTTCGATCCAGTCCTTTTTCACCGTCTTTTTATCGCAGGTGTGCTTGTACTTGGCACCGTTGCATTTGTAGTATCGATGCACCGTTCCGCTTCGGCCTGTGCCGCTCTCACCGGTCATATACCGTCCGCACTTACCGCAGAACAGCTTGGTGGTCAGTAAGTAGTCGTCCTCGGCTTTGTGCCTTGCTGTGGCTCTCTTATTCTTCTCGCGCTCAATTTGCACCTTGTCAAATAATGCTTGTGGTACGATCCTTGGTATGCCGTCCTTTTGAACGATGTCCCGGAACTTGTACTCACCAATGTACCGCCGATTCTTTAACATATCCGTGACAATGTTGATGGTGATTTTTGAACCGAGGGAAGTGGTCAGCCCTTTAGCGTTGAGCATATCCACGATTTCTTTGGTCGTCTTACCGTTGGCGTATGCTACAAAAGCTTGAACTACGTAGGGTGCCTTAACGGGATCTACCTCGAAGAATTGATCCTTATTGATGGTATACCCTATGGGGACTGTACCGCCATTAAACTTGCATTTCAGCGCATTCTCGGTCATACCTCTGCCGACCTTTTCGGCAAGTTCTGCGGAATAGTATTCTGCCATACCTTCCAGTACCGATTCAAGTAGGATGCCTTCCGAGCCCTCGGATATATTCTCGGTTGCTGAGATCACTCTGACCTTGTTCTTTTTGAGCACATTTTTGTAATGGGCTGAATCGAATCGGTTTCGCGCGAATCGGTCTAACTTCCAGACGATGACCGCATCAAACTTTTGCTTGGAGCTGTCTTTGATCATCTTTTGGAATTGCGGTCGGTTATCCGTCTTGGCTGACAAGGCTCGGTCTATATACGTATCAAAGATTGAGATACCTTCTCGCTCGGCAAAAGCATAGCATTCTCGAAGCTGACCTTCAATGCTTTCTTCTCGTTGACTGTCCGAGGAATACCGTGCGTAGATAACACCAATCATTCGTTCTTCACCTCCTGAAGAACCTGAGCAATGGTCTCTTTCAACCGATCATTGAACAAGGTTCCGGGAGTAAAGCACATTTCCAAGAGTGCCTCCAGACCGCCATCTTTCGCAAGTGCGGATTTAATTGCCGGATATTTTTGCATACCTTGTGGGTTATCTGTTCTTCCGAAAATGTAGTCCAAGGACACATCGAAGAAATCTGCATACCACAGGAGTTTCTGCAGCGGTGGCTCGGCAACACCGGTTTCGTAGCGGCCAATGGTTACCTGGGTTGTTTCGCACTGTTCTGCAATTTGCTTTTGGGAATAACGTGCGTTTACCCGAAGTTCCTTTAGTCTTTGCCCTACAATATTCATATTTCAACTCATCTCCATACGAGCTATGTTTATTATATCACAAATACAGTATATAGTCAACACTGTTCCTGTTTATTTCTAAAACAATTTACAAACAGTTTTCGTGACGAAAATTTTTAGGCAGTGCCGACAGCGACATCGGCACTGCCTGTATCTTTTAGGCTTTATTCTCATCGGAATGTTCCTTCATAAACTTCTCAAACTCGGCTTTGCCTTCTTCGGTTTCCAACAGTTTTTCAATTTCTTCAATGAATACAGCGGCAAGGGAGTTGAGGGCTTCTTCGGGAACGTCCGACTTAAAAACAATTTTCGGATTGTTAATAAGCGACACCTCCTATATTTTCCTACCTCCGTTTCTGCCGGAGGTATACAGACTTAATTGTTTCATAATATTCTCCTTACAGGCGGTGACGGATGCAACCGCCCTGTGTTAATCTGTCCCTGTTTCCATATATATCAGTCCCGCGTATTAGGGGACGTTGTGTTCAATTTGAAAAATACCTTCTTAAATATAAAAAATAGTGATGGGGTTACTTGGCTTTCTTCGTGGTCTTTGCTTCTGCTAAATAGATTCTTGTTACCTTGTAACGATGATGACCGAGATTTTCGCTAACGATCTTTTTGGCTTGTTTTGGGTTTTCTATCAATGCGTCTGCGTGAGTCTTCTGTGCGTAGCCATGGCGAAGTCCGTGCCAGGAGATGGTTGCGTGTCTTTTCTTCTTGCCTTTTTCTATGATCTTGTCACGATCCTTGACCATAAACTTCTCTCTGCTATAGCTCATCCAGTTCTGTAGAGATCGTTTTGCGTCCAAAACACCGTGTTTTTCGCTGCTTGATATCAGATAATCTCCGGGGCGTAAACCAATTGCTTTTGCATATTCCACATATTTGGCGATCAGCGCTCTCTGATCCGGGTTCAGCATAATAGGACGCGATTGTCCACCTTTGCCTTTGGGGACCACAAGCTGTCCGTTTTTCAGTGCCGACATTAAATATTCAAGCTTCGTTCTGCACATTTCTTCTATCCTTAATCCGAAAGCATCAATGAAATCAATAGCAATCACAACGTCAGTTCTGCCCATTTCCCCAGCAATTGCTCTTGCCTTTTCTTTTTCTTCGGGGAGCCATGCGCGATTCTCGGTGCCGACTGCTCTTTTAGGCAGATCCAAACAGTTATTTTCGGACAGCTTGTTCTTGCTGCCGGAAAGTCTGTGGAAAAAGCGTATACCCGACAAATCGGATTGAATGGTTGCCGGTGAGAAACCCATCTCCTTCAGATATTCAGCATAGGCTCGAAAGTGCCTATCTTCTACGTTCTTGAATTTTTGCAGACGAAAATTGTCTGCTAAAAAGCCGCAGAACCGTTTAGTTGCTTCATAGTGCCGCTTTCTTGTTCCATATCTCAATTCGTTGTTGTGCTTGTATATTGACGTGACTTGTTCGCACAGGTTCTTGTAGAGCCCCGGATTCATTACCTTAATCGGCGGAAGATTTTCGGGTATCACAAGCTCTGTGCCGGGTGGTGCATTTGCCTGTTCCAAGGTGTTTGTTTTATTAACGTCTAACATAGGAATTGTTCTCCTTTCTTTAAGATTGAACAAATGAAAACTGCGCACATTTTCGTTTGTTCTATGTATGTATTTAGTCACAAAAGACTCTTTTTTCAAGAAAAATACAAAAGTTTTTTTGGGGGATATTTTTCCATATTACATCTTAATATAAAAAACACAACAGCGGAATTGCATTCAATCTTTAGTTGATTATCAAACAACCAATTGATTATTGAAATATGGGCATTTATATGATAAAATAAAATCACACCGGTGAAATAAATATTTCGGAGGTTTCTATGAAACTTACACTTGGAGAAAAAATAAAAGAGCTGCGCAAACGCGACGGAAGAAAGCAAGAAGACCTTGCCAATGCACTCGGTGTTTCAAATCAAGCCGTCTCCCGTTGGGAAAAAGATGGTAGCTATCCCGACATGGAACTGATTCCTGCCATCGCAAACTACTTTAATGTCAGTATTGATGAACTATTTGGATACAGCAAAGACAGACAAGAAAAATTAAAATCCATATTGGAGAAGGCTGAAAAGGCAATCAACGAACAAGGCGATATGACAGAATGTGTTGAAATGCTCCGCGCGGCAGCTGAGGAATTTCCTTCAGAACCACAAGTATTGATTAAGCTTGGATACGCATTAAGTCTGCACGGATGGAAAAAATACGGGGCGAGAAGCTATACCACAAATGATTCAGACTACGCTCACGAGGATACTGAATATAATTCGGGAAACGTGTATTGGCAAGAAGAAGTTCGTGTTTTTGAAAAAGTTTTAGCTATGGATATTTCTCCCGAAGATCGCGATGCTATAACAATGATGATGGTGCTCGTATATGCAAAGATGGGATATAACGACAAGGCAAAAGCCTTGGCTTCAAAACAAAATTCCATTATCATGTGCCGCGAAACACTTATGCCTAAAGCAACCGAAGCAGAAGAACGTGACAAATATCAAGGTGAAGCCATCATTTCACTTTTGACAGAATTAAAAAATGTTCTGTGCAACTCCGTGTGCACCAAAATTTCACTGTTTACAAAAGCAGAAGGAATCAAATTGTTTGTGGATCTCGCGCATTTATATGAATCGATTTTTAGCGACGGAAGATGTGGTGTTGCACACTCTCATCTTAGAGAACTATATCTGCACGCAGCGGTATTTGAAGCGAGATTAAATAAGAACTCAGATCAAGCGTTTGAATACTTCAAAAAAGGATTTGAGCATAAAAAGCTTTATGATTCCATTCGGTGCACAGGAGAATATCAATATACCTCACCGCTTGTAGCAAAGGTAACATTCCCAAGTGCAAATTTCCCGTCAGTTCCTTCAACATTTTGGAAGGGATGGATCGAGGTGCTTCCCGAAGAGTTTAAGGAACGTATAAAATCAGATTCTAATTACGTAGAATGTTTTGAATAATCCTTGCCCCGCTTCGGCGGGGCATTTTCGTCACGAGAATTTTAGGCATCCTCGCTGACGAAAATGATTCTCTGTACGAAAATTTTTGCGCCGTCATTTCGAAATGACAGTCATATATCATATATGTAAGTGCGATAGCAAAGAAAATGATTCTTGATTTTGCGTTAGTCTTATTTGTTTTTGTAGTCTTCATTTCAAAATCTCCTTTATGTACGAAATTCATTGAAACGAAGAAGTGGCAGTACAGAGCAAAACACTCTGTACTGCCACAAACAAAGGCTATTTAACATCTTTTAAGAAAACAACAAACCCGAACGTTTCACCGATTGGTAAAAGGTTCGGGTTTGAATGCTTTGGTGCGGGCGAAGGGACTTGAACCCCCACGTCGAAGACACCAGATCCTAAGTCTGGCGCGTCTGCCAGTTCCGCCACGCCCGCACAAAAAATATATTTTGGAACTATCAGTATATTAATTATAGCAAAAAAACAGAGGGTATGTCAAGTAGAATATTTTTGAAGTTTTGCGGCGGTCAGGGTGTTTTTAAGTAACATTGTGATAGTCATGGGACCTACGCCTCCGGGGACAGGTGTTATCTTTCCGCAAATCTCTGAGACTGAACGGAACTCGACATCACCGACAAGTTTCCCTTCCGTGTTGCGATTCATACCTACGTCAATTACCGTCGAGCCTGGTTTGACCATGTCTGCGGTAATGAACTCTGCTTTGCCGATAGCGGATATAAGAATGTCCGCTTTGTTTGTTATGCTGGCAAGGTTCTGTGTTTTACTGTGACATACGGTGACGGTGCCGTTTTTATGTAAAAGCAGCATCGCCATCGGTTTCCCGACGATGTTGCTTCTTCCTATCACCACGCAATTTTTTCCGCTGATAGTTTCGCCGCTGCGTGAGATAAGCTCTATGATCCCTGCCGGAGTGCAGGGGGCAAGATCATATGAACCTATCATGATTTTACCGACGTTGTATGGATGAAAAGCGTCAACGTCTTTATATGGTGAGATGCTCAGTATTATTTTATTATAATCAAGATGCGGCGGTATCGGAGACTGCAGAAGAATCCCGCTTATCTGATCACGTCTGTTCAATTTTTCAATCAGCTCAACAAGCTCCTTCTCGGAGGTGTTTTCGGGCAACAGATATTCTTCTGAATATATTCCCGTTTCATCACAGGCTTTCTTCTTGTTGTTTACATATACCTTGGACGCGGGGTCGTTACCGACGAGTATTACGGCAAGACCTGGCCTTACACCCTCTTTTGTGAGCCGAATAACTTCTTCCTTTATTTCTTCACGTATTTCAGCTGATATTTTTTTGCCGTCAATTATTTGTGCCATCGTCGTTTTCCTCCGAGGGTTTGGCGCTGATGTCGGTCGCGGATTCCGTATCAGGCTGAGCGTTATCTTCCGGTTCATATCCGATATCTGTTTCTTCAGGTATTTCTTCCTCTACGCTGTCGGCTTCGATAAGTTCGTCTTTCCCTTCGTCTGCTGTATCATCCGAACTGATGTTTTCAATGTCAGAATTTTCGTCGCTGAAAAATACAGGGACATATTCTTCATTGTTTTTCGAACCGTGCTTCGCTTTTTCTTTCTCAGCGCGTTTCAACGCGCGTTTTTCAGCAATTCTGTCCAAAACTCCCGCCCGTGCCAAGATAAACAAAATGAGTCCTGCAACAGCGATTATGATTGAAAGTACCTGGGATACCCTAAGGTTGAAATTGAGGCCCCATTCTGATTTTAGGCTTTCAGGTATCAGCCACAGACTGTCTGTTCTGAGCCCTTCGATAAGAGCTCTGCCGATACCGTACCATATCATATACCCGAAAAAGGTTTCGCCTCTGTGCTTACGGAGTTTAAGTGTAAATATAAGCAACAGGATAAAACCTACAATATTCCACAGTGATTCATATAAAAATGTCGGATGATAAGGCCCTGCGCCGTTGATAGTCATTCCCCATGGAAGATCACAAAGAGTCCCATGGGCTTCCCCGTTTACAAAATTTCCCCAGCGGCCGATCGCTTGTCCGATCAGAAAACTCAACGCGGCTACGTCAAAAACAGCAAGAGCTTTGATTTTTTTTATTTTGCATACTATGAGCGCGGTGATGAACGCAAAAATGATTCCTCCGTATATCGCGAGCCCGCCATTACGTATGTCAATCATTTGTTTCAGCGTATCGACAAAAGAGTCCGAGATAAAATTATCAAGCGAGAAAAGAATATAATACAGCCTTGCGCCTATAAGCGCGAACGGTGTGCCCCAGATCGCGCAGTCAACAACATTATCGGCTGTGACACCTACTTTCTTGGCAAACAGCATCGCAAATATAAAAGCAAGAATCATTCCGCAGGTAATAATTATTGCATACCAGTATATCGCAAAATTGTTACCGAACGAAACGGCGACATTATTGATGTCGAACGGGCCTATTCCAAGCCCTTCAAAGCCTATCTGTTTTATTTCGCCCATAGTCATCCTCCAAACACAACAATATACAATATATTACCATTTTCAGAAAGAATTGTCAAGTTTAATATTTTATTTTTACATTTAAGACAATAAATATTCTGAGAAATAATCCGATTTATGCGTATTTCGGTCAAGAGGGATATATTCCGCCGGTTCTCCGTCTACTATAAGCTTTGAAAAAGAAGCTTTTTTTACTGTAAGGTTGATTTGTGTTCCGCATATTTTCAGTTTTGCCTCGTATCCGTTTATTCCTTCCGGAAGTTCCGGGTTTATATATAGTTTATTCCCGATACGTTTCAGCCCGAGGAGGTTTTCCGTGACAACTTTGAAATACCATCCCGCGGCCCCTGTATACCAACTCCAGCCTCCCATCCCGGTATGCGCGGGGTTTGAGTAGATATCTGCACTCAGGACATATGGTTCGACGCGGTATTTTTGTACATCGGAAAGTGTTTTGGAGTGATTGACAGGATTAAGCATATCAAGTATATCAAAAGCTTTTTCATACTGTCCGTTTTTGAAGAAACCGAGAGCGAGCCATACCGCCGCATGAGTATACTGACCACCGTTTTCTCTGATACCTTCGAGATATCCGCTGACATAACCTGCGTCAAGGTCTTTAAGCGGAGGAGTAAAAAGCTTAACAATTTTGTTTTCTTTATCAACAAGCGTTTTCTCGGCTGTGGTAAGCGCGGTCATTACTCTCGATTTATCAAAACCATCGCACATGGACGCAAAAGCCTGAGGAAGGATATCCGCGCAGCATTCTTTATTTTTACTGCTTCCGAGCATCCTGCCGTCCGGGAAAACAGCACGTATATAACGATTATCCTCATAACATGATTTTTCAACGGCGTTTCTCAGCTCGGAACTGATCAAGGTGTATTTTTCAGCGGCTGCCTCATCGCCGAGTTTTTTTGATATATTACAAAAACGTTCTGAGATAAATATATAAAACATGGTTGTCCATACGCTTTCACCACTGACGCGGTTCATCCCGTCGTTCCAGTCTCCGCTTCCGAACAGAATAAGACCGTGAGGGCCTGTTTTATAGCCATGTTCCAAAGCACGTACGCAGTGCATATATACACTTTCTTTTCGTTCACTACAAACGGCACTGATAAGCTTTTCATCCTCATGTTCCTCAAGCGGCGGAGCTTTGAGATAAGCGATTTTACGTTGTAAAAAAGTAAAATCATTTGTTTTCTCAATATATTCGCAGACAGCAAATACAAGCCATAGAAAATCGTCTGAGGATCTGCTGCGTATTCCTTCGTCCGCGCGGCCTCCAAATCCGTCATGCCACCAATGCATTGCGTCACCTTCTTCAAACTGATGTCGGCATGCCCGGATTATCTGATGTTTAAGAGGCCTTTCATCAAGACATACGAGTGCAGCGGCATCTTGGAGCTGGTCTCTAAAACCATATGCTCCGCCGCTTTGATAAAAAGCGCTTCGTGCAAGAAGACGGCATGTTCGGATCTGATACTGAAGAAAGTTATTGAAAAACAGGTCAAATTCTTTATTCCCCGTATTGATTTGAATTCCGTTTTCATTTTTATAAAAATTTTTGACTTTTTCAGCTTCTGTTTCATATCGTTGCGGATTTTCAAATATTTTAATTAAAGCATGGGCTCTGTTTGGCGATTTTTCGCAACCGAGCACGAATCTGCATTTGCTTTCAGCTCCTTTTTCGCAAAAATGGACAAGCCCTTCCGCTGAAACTCTGACTTTGTTTCCGAAAAGGACGCAAACGCTTTTCCCAAACTCACTGTTGAGAGGGTTTGAAAAAAATACGGCATTTCCCCCGACAGTTTTATTTACTGTTTTTAGCCCGCGCCCCATTGTTATTTGTGGCGAATAGGTTATGATTGCCGTTTCATCGCTGTTATTTTCGATTGTGAGTTCAATTATTTTTGCGTTGAACTTTACCGGGACAAAAACCTTTACTTTTACCGTTACATTGTTACACAGAGCTTCATAATACGCAAAGCCTTTTTCAAAAACGCAGCTCGCTCCGCTGATTATATCAAATATCCTTTTACCTGAGTAAAGTAAAAGCTTTTCCCCGGTGTTATCGGTAACAGTATCGTTTTCCCATGGTGTGAGAGGGTTTTTCTGTGAATTGAACGCATAGGTGTATCCCAGTGTGCTTTCCGACAAAACCGTGCCGAAAGAAGCATTACATAATATATGCGTCCACGGAGGCCTGTTTTTGAAAACCTCCTTATCGTCTATTGCAAACCCGTTTTCTGTAAATCCGCCTACGCCTGTTTTATAAATATATGGTACAGACAGGGGCATGGAGTCTATTAGCTTTTCCGGTAGCTCAAATTTCTTTTTAGGTCTTTTTACGCTCCATCCTTTAGAAAGATCCGCGTAAAAACGGGAAACGGCGGCGAGAAGTGAAAAATCGGAAAAATTTGCCAGATTTACAAGAAAAATCCCGTTCCGCTTCTCATAGAAACTTTCAAGGCCGGTTTTTATGATGAAGTCCCTCAGCCGATTATAAATAGGTCTGTCGTAGCCTGAATTTTCGGTAAAACAGAAAACCGCCTCACAATTTATTTTGCAACGTTTCAGTAAGAAAAACGCTTTCATGAAGCTTTCGCTGTTTTCCACGCACGTCTCATCCATTTTAACAAGCATGATGGGATAGTTTCCGGAAACCCCGTATTTCCAAAGATTTTCTATCCCAGAAAGATTTCTGTATTCTTTAGGGCGGTAGAGGTTATCATTATCTTTGAGAATTGAGGAACGTATGATATTGAAAATATAGACGTCTTCTTTTTTTATGTTTTTATTTTCATAAAACACTCTGCTGGTGGTCGCAAGCTCGGAATACAATGTTTCAAAATCCTTTTTCATAGTTCCTTTTAATGCGGCATCTGCCTCTGAACGATCCTTTCCGACGGCAAAAAACACGTTTGTACCGCCAAGACCTCTTGGTGGTATTTTGATTTTGAATTTTAACGCGGCGCAAGGGTCAACAGGTCCGTTGGGATCTGATGAGAATTTTTTTGAAAAAGCGTTCGAAAGGGTTTTCTCTCCGCCTTTTTCAAGCAGGGAAAAACGTGTTGTCTCAAATTCAAACGGGTCGGAAGCCGATATTGCCAGCCATAAGCTTTCGTCCTCTCGGTCTCTTCTGCGCCGGTGAAAATAAAGAATGCCGTTTTCGTAGATACACTCAATGAAAAGAGCCGAAAATGCGGGGTGTGCCTGTTCTGATGCAGTATCGGAAAGCACAGGTTCGGTATAAAATATTATTTCGGTATCGCATGCTCTTTGTGAGTTGTTTTTTATAAGAAGATTCCATATTTGACAATTTTCATTATGGGCAATCGTAGAGGCGAGACGCGCTTCAGTGTCTTTTTTTCTGGAATAATAAAGAACTTCGCCGTCGTCAAAAAAGACGCGGTATGATGCGCCGGGATCGCAAAGCGGAAAATAAGTCAGAGGAAGAGTCTTGTTTTTTGTTCGGCATATGACAAATAATCCTTTTGGCGTTGATATATCCCTGTTTTTGATTACATCCCTGCCTTCAAACGAAAGTGTCGAGATTCCGCTGTCGCAGTAAGTCGCGGTCAGTGTTTTATTTGAAAGCGTAAACGAATTAGGATAATCGGGACGTATATCGTTGGATTTGAAAAAAAAAAAAAAATAACGTTCTTTCCTGTGTTTGCCTTCGGCCTCTGTTTTATAGTTTACGACGACCGGGATGAGCTTTTCTTCCAAAAGACCTTCGAAAGCTTTCATTTCGTTTGACATGAACCTTTTTTGCATTATATTCTCTTTCGCAAAATTTACCGCGGAAAGCATTGACATGCCGATATGATGGACCATAAAGCTGCATACGGTAGCCGGAGGAGCTACAGAAAAGTCCAGAGCTTCGTAAAATCCGTATTTTCCATACATTCCGCTTTCTTCAAGCCGTTTCAGGTTTTTTACAGCCGCTTCGGGGAACAGCGGAAGGGTAAGCCATGTTGAATACGGGGAAATGACAGCTCCGGAAAAAGAGCTTTTTTTAAGGGCGAGTGATTGAGCCCCGAACGCTTTATATTGGTAAGAAAGTTGATTGTCAAATGAATAAAACCCGCTTTCTGAAATACCCCATATCCCGTTTTTCCCTGCTTTTATCTGTTCTGCAAGAGCGAATCTTAATGCTTCGTCACAAAGAGAACCGTCGATTGCGGGAAGAAGAAGATTGGGCATAAAATATTCAAACATGGTTCCTGTCCATGATTTTATTCCAAGTCTTCCTTTTTTCCTGAACGGAAAACGGGAGAGGGTTTGCCAGTTTTTCAAGGGGACTTGCCTTTTTGCTATTGCGTAATATGAAAGAAGCCTTGCTTCGGAAGCGTATAGGTCATAATAACTTGACGAAAATTCTTTTTTTTCG
>CALWNV010000046.1 GCA_944382895.1 uncultured Clostridia bacterium
GAATATTTTCATTCTCCGCGCATTTTTCGAGAAGTGGTTTGGCTATCTTAACATTTTCCCTGTGCGGAAGCGCGGAGCCGTCAAACATATGGCTTCCGAAAAGATTGGGAAGACCTTTTTCACGGCGTTTTTTTGTTTCTTCGATAAGGGGAAGAAGAAAGCTGTCGATTTTATCAGCCTGACAATGGTCTGTATGAAGAGCGACATAAATATTATATTTGTCCGCTACCGTGTGGACATAGTTCGCCAGCGCGACCGCACCGAGAAACGAGTCTTTGACTGTTTGCCCCGAAGCGTGAGCCGAACCGCCGAGAGACATCTGGATGATCCCGTCCGATCCAGCTTGCGCAAGCCCCGCCAGCACACCGTTGACGGATTCCATCGAGAAAACATTGATAGCCGGGAACGCGTATTTGTTTTTGTGGGCGGAATCAAGCATTTTGCAATATGTTTTATAGTCTGCAACAGGCATTTTTACAACTCCTAACAATTTTTATTACAGCAATATTATAATATGCCGGCGCGGAATAGTCAATAGTATTCGGAAAATTTTCATATTGATAACATTTGTCGGACTTGAAATTTTCAAAATCATATATTATACTGAATATGATAAATACGGTTATTTTTTTTGTTTTGAAGGTAGGGAGGACGGCATGAAAAAGATTTTATACACAGCACCGGTATGTATGATGTTTTTGCTTGTGTTTTTTGTTTCCTGCACACAAGCCCCCGTGCAAGAAAAAAATAACGAACTTGATATGGGCGGCAAAGAGTATTATTTTATCGGTTCGTTTTTCCCGGAGGCGGCGAGGAACAACAATAACGCGTTTTTACAGGAAGATCCCGACGCTTACGAAACTACGCTTGAGGAAGACGCTATGTCTGATAAATGCCTGAAAACACAGGAAAAGCTGAATTGCGTGATTGTCCATGAGGAAGGCTTTCCCGGAACGAAGGCGGAGTTTGCGGCAGGGTTGTCTTCCGGGACTGTGAAGGCGGATATAATCTGCGACACGTTTGCGAGCCTTCTTGATTATTATAAATCAGGGATGTTGTGTGATTTATATGAAATAAGTACGCTTGACGCCACAGATGAAGAAAAATGGGGAACAGAACAGCGGAAGGAAGCGACAACTTACAGAGGCGCGCTTTACGCCTTCCCGTGCCAGGGCTCCATGTATTACCCGTTTACCGATAAATATAACGGCGCTTTTGTGTATAACAGGGATCTATATGATTCTTACGGAACAGGAATTACTCCGGAAGAACTTATAGAAGAAGGAAAGTGGACTTTTTCGGGATTCCTGGATATAATCCCCGGGGTTATCGCTCCCGAGGATGAAAATGAGAAATACGGGATAAGCCTTATCAATAGTCTGCCTACTATCAGCGTTTATGCTAATGGTGGGGATATAATAATAAAAAATGATAAAGGACAGTATGTTTTCGGTTATTCCAGAGATAACGCCGTAAGAGCTCTGGAGTGGGCGAGAGACCTGAGTATGATCCCCGGCGCGATAGCTCCGAATGATTATTACTCTGATTTTGAGGCGGGAAATGCTACGTTCGCGCTGATACCGGCGGAAAGAGCGATATATTCGTCTGTACCAAATATAGGATGGATCCCGTTTCCATACGGACCTGACGTGGAATACGGTCAATCATATTCCGGATATTTCGGATATTATGAGAAAGGGACAGCTATCGTTTCCAATCCCGGAGATAAGGGCAGGGAATTAGAAGTAGGAACGATTGTCAACGAGCTTTTTGAACCGACTGATAAGTTCGGGAAGACCGGATATGATCAATATATCTCGCGTAATTTTTTTAATACGCCAGAAGACTATGAGGTTTTCAAAAGCCACGGGCTCAATATGCATTATGACTGGAGCAAGGAAATCCTTCAGGATAAGACAGTTCAGGAAATGTTGCTGAAGATAAACGATATAATCGCCAATCCTGCCGCCCCGGTAAAAGCTGAGATGCAGGCAATGCGCGATGTTGTAAACGAAAGGATATGCGACGATCTGAACGGGAAAGAATAAATATGAATATTATAAACAGGAAAGAAGGTGCTGTTATGAAGCAGATAGAAGCTGTACAGATAAAGGAAAACCTGATAAAACTCATATCGGAAGACTGGATGCTGGTGAGCGCCGGGGACAGCGGAAAATGGAATACCATGACCGCGAGCTGGGGCGGTATGGGGTTCATATGGAATAAGCCTGTCGCGTGCGCGGTCATTCGTCCTCAAAGATATACACTTGAGTTCGTTGAAAAGAAAGATGTTTATTCGCTGTGCTTTTTTGACGAAAGCTACAGAAAAATGCTTAGTGTCGCCGGTTCAAAGTCAGGCAGGGATATGGATAAAATGAACGGGCTTGGGCTGACCCCTGTTTTCGAGAACGGGACAGTATGGTTTGAAGAGGCAAAGTTAGTGCTTCTGTGCAGGAAGAAATACGCGGATGATCTGCGCGCTGAGAATTTTATCGATAAAAGCATAGTGAAAGACGTTTACGGGAAGAATGATTTTCACAGATTTTTCCTCGGTGTGATAGAAAAGGCATATATAAGGGAATAATTGGTTTTAATATGCGAATGAAATATGAAATTTTTAATAACCCCCTTGACAATATCGCAAAAATATGAGATAATAACAGCAACAATAAATGTTTGAGGTGCGGTCTATGAAAAAAATAATTTCCGTTATTTTGGCTGTAATGCTTTTTGCCGTTCTTACTGTTCCTACGTTTGCGGGGGCGGATTACAGGGGTGATATCGATTATGATAATTCTATATCAATGGCTGACTCTCTTCTTTGCTTCCGTTATGTAGCGGGAAAGCAGTCTTTTGATGATACTTCTTTGTATGACCCCAAAGCGGCGGATGTCAACAAAGACGGCTCAATCGGACTTGATGACGCTATGTTGATTTTCAAATATGTTGCAGGTAAGATCACAGAATTTCCGGTAAAGGAAGTATAAAGGGCTGTTCTTTTGAAACGGTTTCTTAAAGCCCTGTTTCACAGGCTTGTTCTGACTGTTATTGCTTTGCTTTTGCAGGCAGCGCTTCTTGTCCTGATGGTCGTATACTTTCGGGATATGTTTATGTTCTTTTACGGAATAAGTTCTGGTATAGGTTTGATAGTAACATTTTATATTGTTAACCAAAGGAGTAATCCAGGCTATAAGATAGCGTGGATTATTCCTGTTTTAGTTATTCCTGTTTTCGGTACCCTGGCTTTCCTTCTTTTTGGATGTGGACAGCCGTCCAGATCGGCAATGCGCAGGATAAAAAAGATGGAGGATCGTCTTAAAAAAGAGCTTCCGCCTTCCCCGGATATATCCGAAGAGATCAGGGCTTTGAACGAAGACGCATATAATCAGGCGCATTATATCGAAAATTTTGCGTCTTCGCCCGCATATAAGGGAACGAGCCTGGAATATCTGCCTATGGGCGAGATCAAATTCCGCAGGATGAAAGAAGAGCTTGAAACCGCCAGCCGTTTTATTTTTCTCGAATATTTTATTATCCAGCCCGGCGTGATGTGGAATGAGATATTGGATATACTTAAGCGTAAAGTAAAGCAGGGCGTGGATGTCCGTGTTATTTTTGATGATGTCGGGTGTATACAGACACTTCCGTACAAATATGATAAAAAGCTGCGGGACATGGGGATCAAGTGTGTGGTTTTCAATAAATTTTTGCCGATCCTATCTTCAAGTCTCAATAACAGGGATCACCGAAAGATATGTGTTATCGATGGCAATGTGGGGATCACGGGAGGCATTAACCTCGCCGATGAATATATAAATGTTTATGAAAAACACGGGCATTGGAAGGATACGTCTATCCTTTTACGCGGGCAGGCGGTATGGAGCCTTACTGTAATGTTTTTGACTATGTGGCAGCTTATAACGGGTAAAAATGAGGATTTTTCCGTTTTCCGGCCCGATAAAAATATTGCCGCTGACAACGGTTATGTCGTTCCTTACAGTGATATACCTATAGGTGATGAACCTGTTGGTGAGACCGTATATCTTAATATGTTTATGCGCGCTAACAAATATTTGTATATCACTACTCCGTATCTTATAATAGATAATGAGATTGTTACGGCTCTTGTAAGTGCTGCCAAAAGCGGAGTTGATGTCAGGATCATAACTCCGCATGTCCCGGATAAAGTGTATGTTCACGCTGTCACTCGCTCATATTATAAAAACCTGATAGAGGCTGGAGTCCGTATTTTTGAGTATACTCCGGGGTTTATCCACGCGAAGACAGTTGTTTGTGACGGTCTGTTCGCGACGGTCGGGACGATAAACCTTGATTACCGCAGTTTATATCTTCATTTTGAATGCGGAGTTTTTATCTTTGCTTCGGATGTGATATCCGATATACGGGAAGATTTTATGCGTACGCTTGAAAAGTGTGAGGAAATCACAATGGAAAAGTGTCTGCGGGTTCCGTTTTTGAAAAGGGTTGTGAGGGGCTTTCTTAAAATTTTTGCTCCGCTTATGTGAAAACTTGATGTCTGGAACCTGTTTTACCGTAGCGACGGTAATTGTCAATTTTTTTCCGAACAGATCAGAATCCGTCAGAGTTAGTGTAATTATATAAATAAAAACTACAGAAAATTCTGTAGTTTTTATTTTTTATATTCTTTACTTTATAATGTAAAAAATTATTTTCAAAGGCAGAGTTTTTATAGCGGGGTTTAGGCTTTACGTGGCGTTTTGTCCTGGTACTAATGTCTCATTCCCGGACCGCCTCCGCCACCCGGCTGCATTCCTCCGGGCGCTCCTCCGCCGATCCCTCCGGAAGAGTTTCCGTATACCGTAGAAGTCATGGTAATCTCTGTGGTATAATTGCCCGCGGATAAAGTATAGCTTTGACCTGTTATGATATCCGGACTGCTTATGATTACGGTTGAGAATTGTTTTTCAGGCTGCCACGAAAGCAATTCATTCCCCTCATTGTCATAAAGGGTTACGGTCGTTCCCGCCTGCGCTGATGAAACAGAGGCCATCATTACTCCCTGTGTGGAGGAGGTCCCGAAATTTTGCGACATTCCGAATGATTCGGCGGACATCAGCACTCCGCCGCTTATAGTGCCTGTTCCGTTATAGTCCAGGGACCCGTTACCGCCGTCTGTCGGTCCGGAAATGCATATTTTCCCACCGGAAACCGTGAGGTCGCCGTTAGAGTCAATACCGTCGCCGTCGGCGTTGATATAAATTTCTCCTCCGGAGATATTTATATATACACCTTCAGTCGCCGCAAAAATGTCGCCTCCTCTTCCTCCGAATCCGCTGCTGTCCGTTCCTCCTGCGGCGTTAATCCCGTCATCAGCGGAGACAATGGAAATATTTCCGCCTGTAATGTCAATGCTCAGACCTTCTATCCCTTCATAGCTTTCGGTAATATTTATTGTTCCTCCGGAGACTGTGAGCGCCGCGTCGGCGTGCAGCCCGTCATCCCCGCTGGCAATAGAGATATTACCGCCGGATACTGAGAGATCTCCGTTTGAATGGAGCGAATCGTCAGCCGTGTCGAGTTCAAAAGTCCCTTCATTTATAAAAAGCCCGACTCCCGCTTTTATTCCTTTTGTGCTTACCGAATCGTCTGTTCCCGAGGATGGTGACGCGAAAAATCCGCCTCCCGGATTCATCGGATCGCTTTTTTCGGATGCGTTTGAGCTTCCTCCGCCTGATGTAACGGTATATTCGCCTCCGTCTATCCTGGCGTAATAGCCCGCGCTTATACCGTCGCCTTCAGATGTTATACGGAAATCTCCTCCAGAGATATATAAAAACCCTGAATTTTCATCGTCAGCATTTTCGGCGTGAAGACCGTCTTTACCAGAAATAACAGTATATTCGCCGCCGGCTATACGTATACTGTCCTTACCGGAAAATGAGTGAGAGGCCGCGGTGATGGAATATTTTCCCGATGTGAATACAAGATCGTCTTTTGAAACAATCCCGTGCCCTGTATCCGCCTTTATCGAGAGTAAGCCTTTGCCGTTCAAAGTCAGATCCGCTTTGGAGAAAATAACCGCGTCCACATTGTTTTCATCAGACTGTATATATTCTCCGGTGCTTGTAAGATTGTTTTCAGAGCCTTCCGTAGTGGTTATGAAAACTTTGTCAGCCGATAAAACATAAACAGCGGCATAAGATGAACGGGATATATTTGCGCCGTTCAGGACAATTTGGATTTTATCGGTATCGTCTGCGTTTATAATAATTGTTCCGTCCGTAAGAGTTCCCGAAACAATATATGTCCCCTCATCTGTTATTGTAATATCACTGTTGTCAATTGTTACCGCATCGCTTTCACAGGAAGCGGTATTTCCGGATAAAGTTATAAAAGCTGCTTTTTCTTCGTCATAATCTGTTGCCATATCCCGGTCGGTAAACATTTCTGAAATATCGATACTGAGTTGCTGCGAGGCTCCGTTTTGCGTATTGCTCTCGGTATTGCCGGAATTATTGTCTTCGTTGTTTTCCGAGCCGCAGCCCGACAGCAAAATAATAAATGAAAGGATAACTGATAATATAATACTTTTTTTCATACTGTTTCCCCTTTTACAGCTCTCCTAGTAGTTATCTGCTTCAATATAGTCAAGCGCGGAGTTTCCGTCATATACCGCGTCTACGGAATAATTGTTCCTTTCCAATATGGTAACAATCGCTTTTGAAAGTGCTTTTTCGTCTTCGGCAAGCAGTATTCTCATATTATTGCTCCTCTGGTTTTTCGTCGGCTATATTTTTTACTGTTTTCTATGTTGTCATTTTATAATATGAACTTTAAATTTAGTTAAATATTCGCAAAAAATACGTATGTGTTAAAATTATACAGTTTATATATTTAATCTCTTTTATGGACGTAATTAATATGTCTTATGACAATCGAATTATATCAAAGGCGCTGTTTTTTGTCAAGCCGGATATTTTTTCTTTATAATCAGTTTTTTATATAAAAATAACCGGCGGCACCGTAAGAAACGGTGTCGCCGGGCATAAAAATCTTCAAATATTTTTCATTGCGGGTTATCCCACCGCGGCTCCGAGTGCAGTTGTATAATCCGCATATTCAAGTATATGGAATTTTACATTGTGCAAGTCCTCTATTATTGAGAACAGATCGTACGCGCAGGGGATAGATGCAAGGTTTCCGCATAAAACAATATCTTTTGTGTTTTTTGAGCGGCTTGCAAAAACAGCCATCATCCCAACCGTCTGAAATACCATATTTATAAATCCCAGCGCGATGTCCGATTTTGAAGCGTAGTCGGAGATTTTACCGAAATTAGCTGCTGTTACTTTTGACGGCATGTAAGAATCCGTTACGGAAATATCTCCTATTGTCAGGTCAACATTGTTCAGGTTTCCGTCTGATGCGAGTTCAACAATGCTGTCAAAGTTGTTTACGTCGAGAAATCTGGATGAGAGCCCGCAGAGAGTTCCTCCTCCAACACCGGTGCCGCCCATATGGTAGATTATATCTTTATCTGCGTACACAAATGCGGTGCCTGTCCCCATGCTTACCACAATCGCTTTATCAAGCCCCGAAAGGCGAAGACCTCCCAGACCTATCGATTTGAATTCGTCTACATGCACGGTGTCTATACCGTAAATGCTGCTGTCTATATGCGTTGCGCCTACACCAGTTATTTTTATCTGCGAAACTGAATCAAGGTCAATATTGTTTTCGGTTATATATCTCCCGAACGCACCGTATACCGAGGTTACCGGATCTGCCGCTTTGACCTTGAGCGGTTTCATCATCTTGTCGTTATTGAGGCCTATTATTTTAGTTGTGGAGCCTCCTATATCAATTCCTATCAGCGTCATTTTACTATGTCTTTCAAACCTATTTTATCCTTGAATTCAAAAAGGATCGTGCATACAACGGTGCCTATAACAAGACATACAGCGGTCTCAACAATGATGTTGATTCCCACGAAGGCTACGATAAACGCAAACACCGATTTTCCTGCGGCGCCGAGTTCTGAGGCGGTGTCCTGCAGATATTTTGTATTCCAGAAAAAAAGAACAAGCGCGGAACAAAAAAGAAGTGTATTGAGTACTGGAGCCGCAAGTGACACTGCGACCGGAGTCAGTTTTTTTGCGGTAGTATTTTTTGACATCACTTCGGCTATAAGCCCTACGAGAAATCCCATTATAAGCCGCGTCAGAAATGCGGTGATAAATGTGTAAAATATGTTTATATTAAGCAGCGCAGACCCCAGAGGCGAGATTCCAAAACATTCTATAAAACTTGTAAGCCCAAAAATTCCTCCGGCGACCGTTCCGCCTTTCCATCCGAGCAGCGCGCCCGCAATAGCGACAGGCAACGGAAGTATAGTTATTTCTACAATTCCTATTTGTATATAGCCTAATCTCGTTAAGTAAAGCAGCAGCTCTATAGCTATAATCATCGCGTAGATTATCAGTTTTTTTGTTTTTGTGTCTACTCTGACTTTTGACATTGTGTTCACCTTCTGTAATAATTATATCCTTGTTTTTATTAATCCATGAAAATACAAAAGAAAATTTTTCTTTTGAATATAATATCATAAAATAATGTGTATTTCAAGTATGTACTTATTTTATTTCACAATTTTTTCAGATAAGGACTTGACAAATCATTATCTATAATATATAATATTAAAGTCGCTGATGTAGCTCAGAAGGTAGAGCGCATCCTTGGTAAGGATGAGGTCACCGGTTCGATTCCGGTCACCAGCTCCATAAAAGAAAAGCATTGGGGTCATTATGATCCCAATGCTTTTCTTTTATGGTGTAATAGTTTTATATCTTTTATCTAAAAATAATTTTTCTATGTGAATTTGATGATTGAGTAATAAATGTCGCAGAATGGCTTTGTGAGATATGTTGTGATCAACTTTATATGAGAAATAAGTCTATGGGAGTAAAGAATTCAAGCGTTCAGTAAAGTTTTGATAATGGTTTCAAGGTGTTTCTTTCGGGCGATCCATATATTTTTTACTGAATTCCGAGGCGCTTAGAGGCTTTTCGTAATAGTATCCTTGACCGAAGTCACAGGCCATTTCCGCCATATAATCTCTGTCTTGTTTTGTCTCGATACCTTCCGCTACAGTAGCAATACCGAGCTGTCGAGCAAAATTGATAATCTGCTTTAAAATAATAGTCCTGCGTTCGTCATTTGTTTGTATTCCATTGTTATAGAGGAAGGCTCGATCCAGTTTTAGTTCATCAATTTTCAGCCTATAAAGCATGTTTAGTGAAGAATATCCGCTGCCAAAATCATCCATGGAGACCTTAAAACCTCGTGTATGGAGAGCTTCTATTTGATTGTTAATTTGTTCTGTATCGTTTGTTGCGATTCCCTCTAAAATTTCTAATATGATCAGTGAATGCGGTATCTGGTAATGATTCACGACTTTTGTAAGTTCTTCAGGGTAGTTTCTGTTGAAAAACAAAATCTTTGACTGATTTATTGAGATCGGGATCGGCTCTTTTCCGTCGTCCATCCATATACGTATTTGTTTACAAACCTGTTCAAGCATATACATATCCAATTTTGTACAAAATCCATTAGACTCAAATAAAGATATAAATTCATTTGGATATCTATATGATCCATCTGGTGTTTGCCATCTTACCAAGGCTTCTGCGCCTGTGAGTCTGTCTGTTTTTAAGTCATGTTTTGACTGTAAAAACAATTTAAATTCATTGTTTTTTAACGCTAAATGCATTCGACTTTCGATATTGTTTCTATTTCGCATTTTTTCCTGAAGTTCATCGTTATAGAATGCAATATTTATGTTGTGTCTTTGTTTAATGCTTTGGAGGGCCAGGAGCGCTTTTTCCCTGCTTCCCCGTATGCTCAATCCGGAATAAAGAGAAATTTCATAACTGTATTCTGCATTTGAAGTCTCTTTGCTGACGGTTTGAATAATTTCTTTTACCCTTTTTTTCAATACCTGTTCATCTGTTTCTGAAAATAAAATATAAAACAAATCCGCGGAGTCGCGGCAAAAAAACTCATCTTTTTTCAGATGTTCTTCAATTACTTTTTTTATGTAACATAGAACTTTGTTTCCTTCGTTTATGCCGAAAAGATCATTGATAGACTTGAAGCTATGAATATTTATTGTAACAATGCTGTAATTTTCGTTTTTTTCTTTAAAATCATAAAATTCTTGATCAAATTTCAAAGAATTTTTTGCTTGGGTTACCGGGTCAAAATAAGCTGTTTGTAGTAAAAGCAAGGAGGTTTTAAGAAATTTATAATATCCATAATATAAAAGAAAAAACATGGCTATTAATATAGCAAAAAAGAAAACACCTGTCAAAATAAGTACTTTCCCTATTGATAAAGTTGATGCCCAAAGACGGTTTGCACAGAATAAATACCATCCGTTTATGCTCATAGGACTCATATAAAAATGGCATTTTTCACCATTATACTCAAAATCTCCGTACATACTGTTTCTGTTTTGGAATGCGTTATGCGCTTCTGTTTTCGTTTTTTCTGACAAATAAGGTCCATCAAAAATCGAAGACATGTTTTCTTTTACGAGAGAATTATCCGACCGTACTAAAAAAGATCCTTCAGAATCTAATATATGAATATATCCCTGTCCGCCCATTACAGTATTTCCGCTTACTATATCTCTGAAAATTTCCAATGTGTCACTTGCGGCGAGCGCTCCTGATATTTCTCCATTTTTGTAAACAGGCACGCAGTAAACAAATAGCTTTTCATCGTATATATCACTGTCAAACATTTTTGATACGCAGTTTTCCCCCTGAAAAGCTTTTTCGATTGCGCTCTTTGCATATGGAGCGCAGTCTTCTAAATTAAAATTATATCGAGTTCCGTATTCCGGAGAATTAATAATTCCTGATCCGTTAATCGGAAAATATGCCATGCTTATAAATGAATTTGTTTTGTTTGTTTCTTCTATGATATTTTCTAATTCTTCTGTGGATTCCATGATACCGCTTATTTCATATGCTTTTGAAAGCGATGTCAGTATTTGCAGATTCTTATCGATTTGTTTCAGAATACGGTTTTCATATTCCATAACTTCTGTTTTCATTTGTTCATGATCAGCTTTATGCGCTGTTTGAAGCGTATAGAATAATACTATAAAAACAGCAATACACATAGTTATACTGCTGGCAATTACAATAGCTGTTATCCGTATAAGTTGTTTTTTTATTTTTCTTTCATTCATTGCCGCCGGTGACCTCCCGAGGTTTAATTTAAGCGGACGCTAATATGGTTTATAAATTAAGTATACCATATTTCATTTTTTATATCAAGACATTGAAACTCCGAGAGGATAGATAGTTTGAATTTTTTTCTTATGGACAATAGCTTTTGTATTTTTTATGATAGTTATATTATGTGTTAAAAAGAATATATAACAGATTATGGATGGAAATTCAGTATTTTTATTTGTAAAACAGATGATATTATATTTCTCAATTTTTTGTTATATTGTTTTCTGTAAATATTTTCTAGGAATAAGATAAGATATTATGAATAGATTGGCTTTATGAGTTGGGCTGTAAGGTTTTACTAAGATTACGTTATTTTTTCAAGCTGTTTTTCATAAAAAACTATTGACAAAAATACTATATTCTGATATAATAAAAATATTAAACGCATAAAAATCCCAATATTATTAAAATTTCATATAAGATGAAAGTTGGCAAACTTGGTGAAAATCAGGGACGCAAAGTTGAGAGGCTAAGGTATCGTATACTATGCCAGTCTGGCTGCAACTGTTGTTTAACAGTTTGCAGCTTTTTTTATGTTTAAAAATGAATTTTTTTGTAGGCTTGAAAATATCGTGATTTATGTGAGGTTCGGTATGAAAATCAGTGAAAGAGTTTTGAAAAACGGACTAATTGTATTGGCTATTATTGGAGTTGTTTCTGTTTGTATCATTACGGCGGTGGTTATATCTATGAACCGAGGATATCAGATTGTTGAAGCTCCTAAGGAAATCGGAGATGAAAAGGAAGGTCTTTCTGAAGGCACAATTAAAGAAGAATCAAATTCTGATGATGTTGAAGAAATTCCCTTTGTTTCAGAAACCGAACAAATTGATGTCCCTGAGGGCCTTGATCTTTCTCGGTTTGTCAAACAGGCGTATGAGTTAAAAAATTTATTGGCTGTAAAGTCATTTTCATCCGTTGAAGACTTATCGGTCAACCAGGTTGTCCAATATGCTTTTTGCTATTTGTATTCAGAAGGGAAGTGTTTAGTGGATTATAAGCCTTCTTCGATGCTTTACAGGCAGGCGACAGAAGATGAAATAAGAGAACAGATAGTTATTCTGTTCGGTTCATGTCCGTTTGAAGTAACAGAAAGTGATCTTTATGCTCCTGGTAAACAATATTTTGAAATGTGGCAGCCAGATTACAGTAGTTCGGTTTTTTCTTCAGTAACTCTGCATAAAGAGAGTGAGGAATCATTCCGTATAGAAATTTCATATTTTGAAGATGCCGCTAAAACAAAAAATACGGATGTAATTACCGTTACGGTCAAAAAGGGAGAAAACAATGGATTTTATTTGGCATCTATGACATGATAGTTTAAGGAGGGGTTTTATCTGTGGCTACAAAACAACAACTGGAAGAAGCATTGAAAGCTCTTATCCCTCTTCTTGAGGCTTTTAGGGAATTTGAGAATAATTATGGAGCTGTTTTACGTGAATATCGACAGAATTGCGGGATCGTAACAGAAGAAGACCGTATGGACGCTGCAATAAAACTTATTCGCAAGTATTCCAATCTTTGAACCGGGAGTATCTGTATATGTTAAAAAACCATTTGTTCACGTCTAAGAAGCAACAAACAAAAAACAGAATAAATCTAAAAAAAGTTACCGTGAGAACCCGTACAGCGGTTATAACGGCATTTGTTTTGTTTTTGGTTACTTTCCTGATTCATTTTATGTTATCAAATGTCCTTCCTGCCAAGGAAGGAGAGATTACTGATTGGAGGTTCGTGTGTGGTGTAAAAGCGGAAGATGTAGAAGGCGATTTAACAGTATATAAACAGGCTACAGCTCAGAATCGTGTGTCCAGGGAATTTGGTCGTCCCTATTTGCGTATGCAGTATACTATTCCTGCTTCTGAAAAAGAAGTGAGGTTAGTTGTAAAGACTGCATATAACCCCATAAAGATAGTGATTAACGGGGAGCAAATACTAAATAATGGATACGGTGAACAAACTTTTACTGGTAATAGTTATCAAAGCTTTTTAGTTAAAGAGGGAGACGAAAAACAGCTAGATATTTATGTATATGCTCCTCTTGCGTTTTCTTGTGATGTTTTTACTCAACCGGCGGAAATTTCGTTGATTGAAACTTTTTCACGATATATTGGCTTCGGCGTATCGATAACTGTAATTTTGCTTGGAGTCGGGCTGTTGTTGCTAAGTGTATTTCTTGCGGCCAGAAGCCGTCATATACGACGGTTGCTGATGTTGTCAGTCACTGTTTCTTTCGGCGGAATAACATCTTTGCTTTATACATACGGTCAGGAGACCGACCTTCTTTCCTCTTCGTATTGGTTTATTGTCCTTCTTTTAGCTGAACTGTTTCTTATGATGCTTGCTTATATTACAATATCTTCCTGTTATGATAAAGCTTTCAAGACTTCTCTTGTCTG
>CALWNV010000047.1 GCA_944382895.1 uncultured Clostridia bacterium
AAGGCTTTCTAGAAATACGTGTTGCGCAACAAATCCGTTTTCACAAGGATAGCTTTCAGCGCCGTAATTCTTTATGCAATGAGGAATATTGAGCTCGTCATTCATCTTTCTGAGATGCGCTATTAAAAGTTTAATTTTTTCTTCAACAGTGTTGCCGCCGAGGTTCATAAAATCAGCTATCACTGCATAACGTTTTGCGGCAGTCTCGTCTTTAGCATTATATGCAATAACTTTGGGAAGATACATTGCGTTTGCGGCACCATGTATGATATGCGAGCCTAAATCCGCAAAAGCAGCCCCTGTTTTATGTGCCATTGAATGCACTATACCGAGCAAAGCGTTTGAAAAAGACATTCCGGCAAGACATTGGGCATTATGCATAGAATCTCTTTTTGACATGTCGCCATTATAAGAATCAACAAGGTCATCCTGGATCATCTTTATAGCATAAAGTGAAAGAGGATCTGTATAATCACTGTTCGCTGTAGAGACATAAGCCTCGATCGCATGAGTCATAGCGTCCATTCCGGTATGCGCAACAAGCTTCTTAGGCATTGTTTCCGCAAGATCAGGGTCAACGATAGCGACATCTGGAGTAATCTCGAAATCAGCTATAGGATATTTGATTCCTTTACTATAGTCAGTAATTATAGAGAACGCGGTAACTTCCGTTGCTGTCCCCGAGGTTGAAGGTATAGCACAAAAATGAGCTTTTTTTCTAAGTTTAGGAATTCCGAAAACTTTACACATTTCCTCAAATGTTATTTCAGGATATTCATATTTAATCCACATGGCTTTCGCAGCGTCTATCGGCGAACCGCCGCCCATCGCAACAATCCAATCGGGTTCAAAATCAAGCATTGCCTGGGCACCTTTCATAACTGTCTCAACCGAAGGATCAGGTTCAATACCCTCAAACAGCTTAACTTCCATACCGGCTTCTTTGAGATATTCAACTGCTTTGTCAAGAAAACCAAACTTTTTCATAGAGCCGCCGCCGACACAGATCATGGCTTTTTTGCCTTCAAAAGTTTTAAGTGCCTCAAGAGCTCCTTTTCCGTGATAAAGGTCACGTGGTAATGTAAATCTTGCCATTTCAAATCTCCCTCTCTGATTTTGATTATTGTTTTTTGTTACATACATATAATAGCACAAACTATAATGTTTGTAAAATGTATATAACGCATATCGGTATCATTGTATCGATATACCATTACCGATTAAAAATCAAAAAGGAATCTAAACTGTTGTTTTAGCTGAAGAAGCCGGGGGATTCCGGCTTCTTCAGCAATATAAAATCATTCGGAAACTTCGTCTTTATTGCCGGAAATTTCCTTAAGAGCGTCTTTTCGAGAAAGATTTATTCTTCCCATTCTGTCTATTTCAACAACTTTTACCCATATCTCATCACCGATATTTACGACATCCTCGACCTTATTAACACGCTTTTCATCAAGCTTTGAAATATGGACAAGACCGTCTTTCCCGGGAGCGATCTCTACAAACGCGCCAAACTCCATGATTCTTACAACTTTGCCGTAATAAAGCTTTCCTACCTGCGGTCCCTCAACTATAAGTTTTATGGTTTCGAGCGCAGCTCTTCCGGCAGTTTCGTCGATATAACTTATATAAGCCTTGCCGTCATCCTCTATATCAATTTTGACCCCGGTGTCAGCAATGATTTTTTGAATAACTTTTCCACCTGTTCCTATTACATCCCTGATTTTCTCTGCGGGGATACCATATGTGATAATTTTAGGAGCGTACGGAGAAAGTTGATCGCGAGGAGCCGGGATTGTTTTAAGAAGGAGTTCATCGATAATCTTAATCCTTCCTGCACGGGTAACTTCAAAAGCTTTCTCAATCATCTCATAGGTAAGACCATCAATTTTTATATCGACTTGTATCGATGTTATTCCCTTTTTTGTGCCTGCGACCTTAAAATCCATATCACCATAAAAATCCTCAAGGCCTTGAATATCTATCATTGTCTGCCATTCGTCACCTTTTGTTATAAGACCGCATGAAATACCTGCGACAGGTGCTTTTATCGGAACCCCTGCATCCATAAGCGCAAGCGTAGACCCGCAAACAGATCCCTGAGAGGTTGAACCGTTTGAAGAAAGGACTTCGGAAACAAGACGTATAGCATAAGGAAATTCTTCTTCAGTTGGCAATACAGGCTCAAGTGAACGTTCGGCTAAAGCACCGTGTCCGATCTCCCTGCGCCCTGCTCCGCGTGAAGACTTCGCATCACCTACGGAATATCCGGGCATATTATAATGATGCATATATCTTTTACTGTCTTCATCATCAATTCCGTCAAGCTTTTGCTTTTCCGCTATAAGACCCAAGGTTGCTATAGTCAGGACCTGAGTCTGGCCACGGCTGAAAAGACCTGAACCGTGAACTCTGGGCAATACCCCAACTTCGGCATGCAAAGGACGGATTTCGTCAAGCGCTCTCCCGTCAACACGCCTGTGATCTTCAAAAAGCCACTTTCTTACGATTTCTTTCTGAAGTTTATAAAGGACCTCACCTATCGAGGATTCGATTTCCGGATATTTTTCAATAAGCGCAGAAACAATTTCCGCCTCGGTATCCAAAAGCCGTGCGTCACGTACATCTTTATCGTCGGTATCAAGACAATATTCTATTTTCTCATAAGCAAAAGCTTTTACGTCTTCATACAGATCATGATCGACTTCTATTATATCATAAGAAAATTTGGGCTTACCTATTTCCGCTTGAATATCTTTAATAAATCTGCACATTTTTTTAAGCTCTTTATGTGCCTCGATTATACCTTTAAGAATAATATCATCAGGAACTTCGTTAGCCCCTGCTTCTATCATGACTATTTTTTCTTCTGTGGCGGCAACAGTTATCGCCATATCAGAAACAAGTCTCTGTGAACTTGTAGGATTAAAAACATATTCACCGTCAATATAACCAAGAGAAAGGCCGGCAACAGGACCATTCCAAGGTATATCGGAAATAGCCACAGCAATTGAAGCTCCCATCATAGCTGTAATTTCAGGAAGATAATCGTTGTCGACAGACATAAGGGTTGTCGAAACAACAACATCATTACGCATGTCCTTTGGAAAAAGCGGACGAAAAGGGCGGTCAATCACACGGGAAGCAAGAATAGCCTTTTCAGTCGGTTTACCTTCTCTTTTAAGAAACCCTCCGGGTATTTTACCAACGCTGTAAAGTTTTTCCTCATAATCAACCGACAGGGGGAAGTAATCTATCCCCTCACGAGGTTTTGCTGATGCGGTCGCGGTAGCCAAAACACATGTATCCCCGTATCTTATCATACATGCGCCGTTTGCGAGACCGGCATATTTACCGGTTTCCACAATTAAAGGTCTACCGGCAAATGTTGTTTCAAAAGTACGTGCGTTTGCATAAATGTCCATTTGTTTTCTCCTTTTATTTTTTTATATAAAACGGACACTTTGAGCAGTTATATGAAAATATAAACTATGAGATGATTTATATCCTCATATAACTGCCAAAAAACAAATGCCCGTTTTTTAAACACCGCAAATAGGGGCTGTCATAAGACAGCCCCGACTTTTGTTACTTACGAAGACCGAGCTTTTCAATAATAGCACGGTATCTCATAATATCTTTTTTCATAAGATAATTCAAAAGATTTCTTCTTCTTCCGACCATCTGCTGCAGACCTCTGCGTGAATGGAAATCTTTTTTATGAGTCTTAAGATGCTCAGTCAAATTAACAATCCTGTCAGTAAGGATCGCAATTTGAACTTCCGGAGAACCAGTATCGTTTTCAGTTGTACGATTGGCCTCTATGATCGCCGCTTTTGCATCCTTTGTCATCATAATAATTCACCTCCGTTACATATTCGCCGAATATGAGGTATGCTTTCGGTGAAAAAAAGATTGCCCATATCCGGTACTATATAAGTTTATCACAAAAAAAGCTATTTGTAAAGGGGTGATTATGAATTTTTTATGATTTTTATCGTGAAATATATAGCATCCGGTCTTCATCAATCTCATCGCTTGTCAGTCCGTTATTTTTAATGATTGCGTCAGGGCTTGCGGAATATCTTTTTGCAATATCCCAAACACGATCGCCTTTACACGCGTAATACAGTATCATTTGAGATAACGGGGCTTTTTTATCAGGAAGTTCATTGATATCTGTTATAGCTGAATATTCACAGGAATAGTCAATCATTCCTGAATATGTTCCCCTTACCCGTATCTGAAAACCGTCACCGGAAACAGAACAGCTCATATCAGTTATATTAACCGTGATATCAGCATTGATAACAGAAGGTGAACATATTGACGGTTGTGAAAAAGAAAATGGAAAATCTTTTTCCAAGGATGTTATATCGCCATTGTTATCTTTATACACAGCAAAAACGTAATAGTTCCCTTCAATGATTATTTGTTTTTTCTGTGCATCATAATATGATCCGGAAACATTTGCGGCGCAGCCGTAATCCAATATATCAGAAACACCTTCGGCTTCAATACGTTGCTCGAAATCAAAATCTTCTTTAACAGGAAAAATTTTATGAAGAGTGACCGGTTTAAATATACATTCAATCGTTTTGACAGGTGAAAAAGCATCGACCCCTATATCTGTATCTGAGTTCGCATAACAAAGAACAGAAACATTGATTTCTGCTTCATATGGGATGCTATAAGTATCCGCGGTTTCTTTAAGCTGCATTTTTATATCACTGAGGTCAAAAAACGCTATACATTCCGCATCGTCGCCAAGCTCACATGTCGGTACGATCTGCGAAACAGGGATCCTGGCAATATGATTACCAAAACTGCCGTCAGGACATGAATATACAATTTTCAGGATCATATTACTGCGGGCAATAACTTTATTTGATAGTTTTTTAACGTCTGTTCCCTCAAAAGATACTGCATAACGGAGAAGTCTTGAAACTTCTATACCTTTTTCAAGTTCAAGTTCATCTGAAATTTTCAAAACCTTTTCTTCAGCACAAAGAACGTCTGAATATTCAGCAGGAACATTTCTCATTTCAAGTTCATTTCTTTTTTCTTCCGGGAGTGTCGGTGTGACATTAGCGGAAAAAACGTATATATATACTTCCACGGTCGCCTTCGCAAACATTTTTTGCGGGCTTAACGCGCGTGTATTATAATATGTAGTATGCGCTCGCGATAATATTTGCGGTGGTTCCGATGATTTGATTTCAGCCGAATATGAAAAAGGTGCCTGGTGAAAAACAGAGACTGTCTGGGCGTCACCTTCAGCAAGATAGCATATTTTGAAATCCACAATACCCTCAATAAAAACCCTGTCGCCGCGTATACTTTGCGATCTTATCATTGCGGTTGCGTCCGTTCTCACTATTTTCATTACCGGAGGGCAGTAATCGGGAAGTATTATCTCACTTTCGGCAGAACTTTCACCTACAATGCTCTGCAAAAGGCTTGTCGAGGTAATAAAATTATTTTCCATTTAGAACACTCCTTAAAAGTTTTATGGTAAATAATTATGCAAAGCCGTAAAAGAATATAACTTGTACCAAACGCTTTACAATATAAAAATATCTGATTAATTCAATGTATTTTCATTCTTGAAACAAAGAATTTTGTCGAAAAGATATTGTTGCATTTTGCCATAAAATGGTGTATAATAGTTGTACTAAACCGAAAGGGAGAGAAAATGATGAAAAAGATGAAGGATTACATACAAAAATCAAACAATATATCGTCTTTGCCGGATGAAAAAAATATTGAATTCATATATCCTCGGAGAGTACTTAAAACCGAAGGGATTATTGAAAATGCAGACATGCTTTTAATGATCAGAGAAAATCAAGCAACTCTTGAGCCGGGTGACCTTTGTTCAATGGAAGCTGGTAAAGGTAAAACATATATACTTCTTGATTTTGGAATAGAAATCCACGGTGGGATACAGATTACGACCCACACAACCGCAGGGAAAGTAAGGGTTACTTTCGGAGAAAGCGCGATGGAGGCATTGTCTGATATCGGAAACGGCAAAGGGGCTACAAACGATCACGCAATCCGAGACAGCATTTATGCTCTCAGTTGGCTTGGTACAACAGATATAGGGAATACCGGCTTTCGTTTTGTGAAAATTGAGCTTGCCGGTGATACGGAAAAACTTATGCTGAAGTCTGTACGCGCAAAACTTATTTACAGAGATATTGAATACAAAGGAACTTTTGAATGTAGTGATGAACGTCTTAACCGTATATGGCAAACAGCTGTATATACCGTACAATTAAATATGCAGGATTTTATTTGGGACGGGATTAAAAGAGACAGGCTTGTATGGATTGGGGATATGCATCCGGAAGTGTCGGCGATTCAGTATGTTTTCGGTGAAAACGACTGTGTTAAAAAAAGCCTTGACCTTATCAGGGACATTACTCCCCTGCCTTCAATGATGAACGGAATCCCGGCGTATTCAATGTGGTGGATTCTCATTCACAGAGATTGGTATAGACAAAACGGGGAGATTGAATATCTTCGCGGTCAGCATAAATACATCATAGACCTTGTAAAAACCCTGAGTGGATTTATAGGCGAAAACGGGGCTTCAAATATTGAAAACAATTTTCTGGATTGGCCTTCATCGACCAATCCGGAAGGTCAGAAAGCTGGCGTACACGCATTGTTTATTATGGCGATGAAAGCGGCAGCAGAAATACTTTCTGCTCTTAATGACGATTCCAACTCTGAATTTGCGCGCCTTTGCGCCGAAAAACTATCGTCTCATCTTTATGATGCGAACGGTCTGAAACAAGCGTATGCTTTACAAATGCTTGCCGGACTCAGAAACGGAGAAGATGTTACACCGAAACTTCTCGATAACGGCGTTCACGGATATTCAACATTCCTTGGTTATTATATACTTAAAGCGCTTGGTGAAGCTGAAAAAACCGATGAAGCACTTGAACACATCAAGACATACTGGGGGACGATGCTTGACTTAGGTGCGACTACATTTTGGGAAGATTTTGATATTTCTTGGGCGGAAAATTCTTCAAAACTTGATGAGATACTCGAACCGGGATCATCAAAAAAGGACATCCACGGAGACTTCGGAGGCTATTGTTATACAGGATACCGTCATAGCCTTTGCCATGGCTGGGCATCCGGTCCCGCTCCATTTCTTATGGAATATGTTTTGGGTATACGTCCTATAAAACCGGGCTGTAAACAGGTTCTTATTTCTCCCGATCTCGGAAGTCTGACTTTTGCGAAAGGTTCCTATCCAACACCTTACGGAACGATAAACGTGGAACATATAAAACTCAATGACGGCGAAATAAAAACCTCATATGATTCGCCGAACGAAATAGATATTGTTTTAGGCTGATTTGTTATATAATTTCTATGTAAATAAAACAGAGCCCTCATGTTCAGGAGGGCTCTGTTTTATAAAATAAACAAGTTATTGTCAGTAATTAAAAATCCAATTAACCAAATCACTAATAAGAATATAATATATAATTTTTCCCAATAACGGAAAGGAGCTTTTTTCTCAACTCTTCTGTAGATTCGTCTGATAAAGAAAATTTATCCACTATGTAAACCATGGATTTTGTCTGATATATAAAAATATACCTTTTTGTTTCCGAAACTTTAACAATAACAGAGTATTTTATTTCACTTTTACCTTTATACATATCTGTCTCAGCAGATACATAAAAAGCATTGTCAGAAAATAGATATTCATTCACTGAGTCTTTTACCTTTGATAATGCATTATACCGTAACCGCGGTATAATAAAATAAAAAAAGCATTGTAGTGCGCACACACATATTGAGCATACCGCCGTAAAAACAGCTATAAAATTTATTCCGAAAAAAACAGTAATAAAGATAGCAAACGCAAATAAGACCGCACATATAACAGTATAATATACCATCGCTTTTTCAGGATCTTTTTTTCCGAATATGCATAAATGTGATAATGCCTTGACTGATTCGAAGTCCAGCTTCCCGGAAGCTCTTATATTCATATTAAACACTTCCTTTATCTCTGTTTATGTAAATCTTCTGAAAAACATAGAGTCATCTTTTAATTCTATTTAATCTTGACACTGTAATAATTTCTATTAAGAAATCTCTCAAACCATATGTGCACGCTATCTTTTTTATTCAGTAACCTCCATGAAAATACGCTTGTTGAATGCAATTTTCCTCAAATCATGTTCATTCAAATCGTCTCTAATCAGTGAATATAGATCATCCGATTCTAAGCGTGTTTTGAAATCGCATTTCCATTCTTTACGCTCTTTCTCGCACAAACCATAACAGTTGAGTAATGCTTCTCCTTTTTGAGATATAAGTATATCAATATCATGATAAGGTCGTATATCTACTTCATGATAGCAAAATACCGATAGCGGGATACCTTTAATAATAGCATATTTTTGTTGCTGTAAATCAACACATATATCCTTTATATAGGGAATACTGCTTTGAATCTGTTTCTTTGTATATAATCATTTCAATATTGAGTTTATTTTGTCTATATTCAGCATTTCCCATCCATCTTATAACAAAAAATTTATTTTAAAAATATAAACTTTTTTGTGTGTTAAAATACTCATAAAATAGCCCTTTTGCGTTTAGAAGTTGTTTTGGTGTTCCTTGCTCGGCAACTACGCCATCCTTTATAACAAATACTCGATCAGCAATAGATGCAAATGTCATTCTGTGAGAAATAATAACAACCGTTTTATTTTTATACCATGATAACAAAGTATTAATAAATTCCTGTTCAGCGAGCGGATCCAAAGCGGATGTTGGTTCGTCAAAAATCAATATTTCCTTATTCCTGAACATGATTTTTGCAATTAAAAGCTTTTGCCATTGACCAATGGATAAATCCACACCATTTGTGTCATATTCTTTGTTCAAATATGTATTCTCACCATACCTTAATTGAGATACAATTTGATTAACACCGCTGATAGAACAAACTTTATCGTATAAATTCTGATTATTAGCATCGGCGGTACTGCCCATATATATATTTTCTTTTACGGTAAACGGATAGCGTGGTCCATCCTGCATCGCATAACTGTAAAGATTCCTTATTTCATCTTTCTTGTATGAATGTATTTTGTTGTTTTGTAAAAAAATCTTCCCTCCATAATCTTCGTACAAACCGCATATAAGCTTTATAAGTGTGGTTTTCCCTGCGCCATTATCACCGAATACACATACTTTTTCACCCTCCTTAATTTCCATACAGAGTGAATTTAAAACTTTTCTTCCCGGAGAATATCCGTAAGAGAGTTGATCAGTTAAAATATTTTTAGGGGTCTTTTCGTCAAATTTCTTCGTTCCGTTTGCTCTTTCCGGGAGAGAAAAAAACATTTCATGTTCATTAAAATACTCTTGATTTGCAACAAAGCCGGATATAGTACCAATGATTGAATGGACAGAATTCATTAACTTGGAAATGTTACTTGTAAGAAAAATAAAATCTCCAAACAAAATCGATTTGCTAAATACCATAAATGCATATATTATATACAAAGAATAATATGTCACTTGTTTAACAATTTCAAGCATCAAATCAGATTTTGTGCTAATCGTTGCTTGCTTGATATACTCATGTTTTGCAGCATTAAAAAAATGAATTCTTTTGTTGTCAAGAAACGAAAATGTTCCAAATACCTTTATTTCACAAAGTGCATTACGATCGATAAAAAGATTATTTATGGAGTGCATTTTCGTATATAATATTTCTTGAACTTTATCATACCAGATTTTTTTCTTATTTATTCTTTTGTTTAAAAAATACTGACATACACACATGGGAACAAGCATTAATGCAATCCATAAACTATACGTTGAAACCATCGTAATAATTGTTGCAATAGAAATAATATTTATCAATACGCCTATAATGCTACTTGGATAGAGTTCAAACGAAGATAATCCCCGATTACTTACTCGTCTATATAATTCATATGTATCTGAATTTTCAAGCAAATCTGCCTTGATTGCAATAACTTTTCTGTAAACATGCTCAGAATAACGCAGAGAAGCTTTATATGTCATATATTGGCGTAAATATTGAACTATCATCATAGCAAGCGGAAGAGCCAATGCCTCATAAATAAGTGCAGCCACAAGCAAAAAAATTATTTGCCGAGGCGTAATATTTCTTTGGGCAATGCCGTTTAATACATTTTGCAAAAAAATAAGAGGTGGCAGTGTTGTCAATGATGAGTTTAAAACGGTCAAAAGAAAAGTAAACAAAAAGTATGACTTCTCGTATTTCCATGTTAATTGAAAACTTTTTGTTATACACAGCATCGAATCTTTTAGTTTGTTTTTTTTATCCATCATTCTCATTTTCCTCTTTTATTTCAGATAGTGTGAAACCGTCCGTCTGTGCTTTATAAAAATGGAAGTAGTGCTTTCTTAAATGCAGCAACTCCTCGTGAGTCCCATCCTCTACAATTCGACCTTCACTCATCACGATTATTCTGTCCACCATTTTTATACATGAAAGGCGATGAGAAACTATCAGTACAGTCTTTTCTGCGTATTTATCCATCATTGTTTGAATAAAATGCTTTTCTGTATTTACATCCACAGCAGCAAGCGGCTCATCGAAAACAAGAACGTCCCTGTTATGATATAAGGAACGGGCAAGAATTAACTTGTTCCATTCTCCTCCGGACAAGTCGCTTCCGTCGGGATAAAGCTCCTTGTTGAGATATGTATATTCCTTTTGCGGTAATCTATCAATCACATCCAATAGATTACTGCGTGAAATCGCCTCATCATATATATTATCTTCAGGCTGTCCGAAAGTAATATTGTCTTTTAACGTTAACGGATACTTTATATGGTTTTGAAATGCTATGGTAAAATGGGAGTATAATGCATAGGGCTCTATGTTGTTATAATGAACGCCGTCATAATACAAGTCACCGCTTTGAGGTTTGTAAAGACCAAGCAATACTTTTATTAAGGTTGTTTTCCCCGCACCATTATATCCGAGGATAGCGATTTTCTCACCTTTTTTTATCGTACAGTTGATATCACTCAATTGGTTTGAGCCAGTCCCGGGATAAGAAAACGAAAGATTTTTAATATGAATAAGTGCATTCTTACTATCTTTCGGAAGTTCTTGTTGTTTGCTTTCTTTTTCGTCCATAAAGTCATAAAACAGATTCATGAAGAAGAAACTTTCGCGAATCCAGCCGAACTCCACAACCGCATTACGCGAACAAACCATAAAATTAGTTGTAAGACCAAATAGAAGCGTATAATCACCGAGTGTAATACTACCCTCATACAATTTCAAAATAAGATAAATTAAAATTAAATATCTAAAAGCATAATTAAGAATATCTCTGATTTGTAATACAGCAGAACTTATTATAGATTCCTTTTGCGAAAAACGAAAAGCCGCTTTTGTTCGCTTTTTCGTTTCATCTATGAGCCATTTTTCACTATCCGAGGTCTTAATATCAAAGATGGTTGATTTGTTTTGCAATAATGAGCTTAGAATTCCGGCCTTTCTTTGAAGATTATCTTTTTTATCATAATTAAGAGTAAAATGCCTTTTTGAAATGGTTTCAAGAATAAAAACAAGCGGCAATATTATGATATATAAATAATACAAATAGAAATCATATTGAAACGAGGTGTATACGGCAATAGCCAAATATACAAATGAGGTCAATAATGTAAGGGGTGTATTAATACTTCCCGCTACACTTCCGATGCCACTGGCATTAATGGTTCCGATCTTATTGAAAAATTCAGGTGTTTCAAGCTTTGACATCGGGATTTCATCCGCTATTTTTTTAAAAAGATGAGATCTTAGCCTTTCTGAGAAGGCGGATGAAGTTAAATCCGAAAAGAAAAAAAGAATTCTGTCATAGACTACTGAAAAAATCTCTAACGCAATCATGATGGACACAAACAATACAACATATAGAAAAGATGAGTTGCTTTGCTCAATCCGGTTTATAACATTTTTTGACAGCAAGAGTATAATATACGATAATATGGGTGCAACCGTTAGCGAAAGAATGTTCAGGATAAATACCGTTTTCTGTTCGTGAAAAATCAACTTATACGATCGGAAAATATTCTTGGCAGTAGTTTTATATGAAAAAAGTTTCTTTTTCAAATCTATATACCCCACATTTCTATTATTTAGCAGTCTCAGTTAATAGATGTAATATTTATCCGGACCAAGAATCCTTCCGACATCATTATAAGACTCTTTTATGGATACGGTGCATTTTCGCAGTACCCCAGGGGGATCAATTGCGAAATAATTTGGATTTGCAGCATAACAATTTCCGCAAAAAGGAACCGCTTTCATTCCCCACAAATCAGAAACAATATTATTTCTCAGACAATAGCGTGTGTATTCCGTTATAACAATATCACTGAAATAGTCATCACAATATTCACAAGTGTCACTGTTAATACCGCTTCCCGGCATATTGATAATTGGATGAAAATGCATCTTAATTCTATTATCATTCAGATCTTTAACCATATCAGTAAACTTATAAATATTATCATAGTTTGTTTCATTATAATTTGCACGTATGAGTAATTCAAAAGGTTCATTGTATTCGCATAGAGTAATAATATTCTCCCAAATCTTATCAAAAGTTTTCGAACCATCTTTCAGCATCCTTGTCGCATTATGAGACTCCATGTTTCCATCAAGCGTTATTTGAAAGGAATTGATCTCCAGCGTTAATAATGTGGATAGCGTTGTTCCATATAGTAAATAGCCGTTCGTTGTCATTGAAGAAGTGATTTCAATATTTTTTAATTCATTTTTAATTTTATGCATTACCGATGATATGGCTGGCATAGACAGCAACAGTTCTCCCCCGAACCAGGAAATATGGAGATGGTGATAGTTATGCTTTTTAATCATATCGCAAACAAAGAATATTATTCCATCAATAATATCATTTGTTATCTCAATGCCTGCGTTTTCCTCGTAACAATACACGCATTTAAAGTTGCATCTCTCATTAACAAGAGTAGTTGCTTAGGATATTATAATAATATAAGTTATACTTGTAGATATATGTCACCTTCTCAATTTTCGTATTAAACCAGACAATTTATGTTTGTGCGAATGATAAACTGTATTTCATGGGAGACTTAATTGTAAAAGAATGGTATATCGCATTAGTTTAATTTCTTCTATCAGCGCCGATGTTTTGTCCCCTCATTGTCTAAATTGCAAATGTAGTTGAACACCCTATGGTTTTTAGCACTGAATCATAACACACAAGCCTCCTATATTCATATAACATTAAATTAATAAGATACTTGCTTATATTTTGCTGTTTTTGACGATTTTGTTGGATATATTGTCAAATATATAATAACATACTTATATTATACTGTCAATATAGTATTTTGAAATGTTATGCTACAATAGATAGGTAACAAAAAAAGATGAAAATAGAGCTCCATATTGCCTCCAATTTCATCTTGTAGGCTCGTCCTTTGTCGCAGGGAAGAATAACCGACCTTTGAGCGTTGCTGTCAACCATTAAAATGATTGCT
>CALWNV010000048.1 GCA_944382895.1 uncultured Clostridia bacterium
ATAAGCAAGAGGTTTTGTGGTAAGCAGAAAACCGATAAGTGTCCCAAGCCCCAAAGTAAGTAAAAATAAAATATCAAGAGTTTTTATTGCGTTCATTGTTGCAGTATACATGCCTAATACGTAAAGTAGGTGTGAAGTGCTAATCCCCGGTAGATAAAGGGCAACTGCGCAAATTATACCGGTTATGAGACATATAAAAAATTTTTGTAATGAGAAGTTTTCTGTCAGTTTAAGCAGATCTTGTGGCAGAAATGATATTCCTATCACAATACCGAGTCCTATCAAAACAGCAATGATTTTTGTAAGATTGAAGCCGTTCATGCTTTTATATATTACAGGGATTCCTCCTATAACTGCTCCTACAAAAAAAAACGAGACGGGCAAAGTAAATGTTTCCAACAGCCATGTTATTAAAAATGCTAAAGAACCTATTCCGAGACAAGCCCCTATTACAAATTTAAGCAAAAACAAAAAACTGTTTTTGAAATCTTTGAAAATATTATTAAGCGCGTATATCAGTTTGTCAAATACACCGAGAATAATTGCCATTGTTCCTCCGCTGACCCCCGGAACAGTCATTGACGAACCTATAATGTACGCTTTCAATAAAAGCATTAAATTTTTTTTTAGCAGAAGTAGTAATTTTTTCATTTAATGTGAAACTCCTTCATTTATCCGACTATTTCCCATTCAAAATTGTTCTCTTCGTTTATAAAATAAATATCAGCAAAATACATAGTGACCGGTTGCGTATATGTTTTATCGAGGGTTATTCGGAAATATTTCAAACTCTGATTTAACGATTCTGCCTGGGTCTTATTGAACCATAAGGTAAAGGATGTATGTTGGTCTGTTGTCGGTTTTTGTTCTGAAACGTCTGACAGCACTGTCGCCGTATTTGAGACAAGCACGCAAACAGGTGAATACTCATTGTCGTCATCTTCTGCCCAAACTCTCATTCGCACGCGGTAGTATCCCCCGAGCGACGAACTCATAAGCTCCGCGGGAATCGAGAATCCTCTTTTCGTACTTTCATCAAAAGTCACTTTAAGAGTAAAGGAGCCATCGATTTCAATTATTTCAAATTCTGTGTTGGGATTTGCTTGTTTTAGTCCCTCATAGATTTCGGAGTCGCTGAGATCGATGATCTTTTGTTTGTCAAAGTCTTTAGAAAGCATGTGGTGAAGTGTTGTTTTCCCCATACATTCAATGGAAACGGTTTTGCTTTCACTTCCTATAGTCATATATGTTTCAGCATAGGAGTAGTTCCCGGTGTCAATGGTTTCAAGGACTTTATCATTAAAAACAATCGATGAATCTTTATCTGTATAAATAGTTATAAATCTGTTGTCGGTCAGCCAGTTTTCATTATCTTTTTCGGTAAGCATTATATATGGGACTCCGTTTTCGATTTCGCTTATTACGCGATCTCTGATAATTCCAAAATTTGCTTCTTCGTTGTAGGGAAGTCTGTGAACGTCAAGAAAACATCCGTCATAATAGCTTTCCATGGCTTCATGTATGGTTATGTCAAGCCCCCATTTATCTATACGTTCCTGAACCTTGTTTTCCAATAACAAAAGGTATTCATAATCCTCGATGGCATCGCGGAATTGTTCAATTATAATAGTCGGAAGAAACATGTTTTTGTTTACAACACCGTCCCCTTCTGTTGCCGGATATATATATGATTGGTTCATAGCCATTTCTTTGTTAAGCAGCCACTGAAGGTTTTCTGAGTCGTAACCGTATGCGAAATTATTGAGACACCAGTCCTCTATACCTTCTATATTGAATTTTTTACATTCCCAGCCCATAAGACGTATCTGGGAGTGAGACATTTTTGTGCTTTTATCGAAAGCATACGCCCAAAGAGTCCTTTCTCCGGTTTGCCCTGCTTTTAACTCATTTACGGAGCAGCCCCCGTATGCGTAACAAAATATGTCTATCGCGTCCGAATTGACTTTATTCCAGTCTATTGCGTTGGAAAGGATAGGAACATAGTTTTGCAATTCAGGGCAATATTTATCCGTCCATTCTCCGAGATTGTTTATATTTGCATAATCGGTGTCGTTGTGAGGCTCATCAACAGAATACATAATTGCCATGGACAATATACCCTCTTCTTTAAGCGCGTTAAGAAGAGGCAGGGTTTGTTCTGTGTTTATAATCCTGTTTGCCCAGTCGGAGTATTTTATCGGGGCGTTAAAAGTTGTTACAGTTGGGTTAGCTTCAAGAAAGTCTTTTATGTCACTGGCGTATCGTTCGGGCGTTTTCCCTCCATCTCCCGGTACGTCATAAGCGTTTGTTACGGTGAGTTTGTTAGCCCTACATATCTCGAGTGCTTGATCATATAGCTCCCGTATCTCTTCGTTTGTAAGGTTATACCCGACTTGTTCGTAATATCTTGGTGTAAAATCTGCCCAGTAAAGAAGGTCTGTACGAAGTACCGGACGTGTCTGAAGCGAAAAATCAAGAACTTTTACTTCAAGTGGAATGGAAAATTCTCCGTCAGAATGCTTAAGAAGGATTTTTCCGGTATATGTTCCCGCATTCATTGTTTCCGGTGTAGTTACTTTGATATAATATATGAGGTTTCTGTTTTTTATTGTATCAAATGTATTGAATTCCTCGGTTGAAAGCGGAACAAGGATCTGCGTAGACCCGTCACGAGTCGGTAATGTCTCCCCAGTCTGCGCGTTATAATATGTATATTCATACCGGAAAAGGTCAATGCAGTCGGAGTTTAATATGTCTCCGGTATCGGATTTGAGATCTGTTGCGGATATCACCATATCGGTAAATTCTTTTGTCTGTGAAAAAACGGAAAACTGCGCGCCTTCGCCTTCGTTTTTCGCTAAAGTTATTTTTATTGTCCCTCCTGCGTCAACATCAGGCTTTTCAAGTGCTGTATATCGTTTATAAGGATTTAACACATAGTACGGTGTTGCAGGTTCTTCTATTATGGAACAGGCGTTCACTGTTGCGATGATGGTAAAACAAAAGGCGCTCATGATAATAAAAGATATGAATCTGTGTTTCATATTAAACCTCCACTTCAAAACTATTTCATATTGTAACATATATGAACGTGTTTTGCAATAGGAACAATTATAGTTTATTATAAATTCAAGTTTAACGGGAAAATTATCTGGTAAATTAAGTATAGAACAAAAATATATTGACAAAGCTTTCTTTTTTTGGTAAACTTAATCGGGAGGGATGGTTGTGCGAAAAATAATTACAGTCCTTTTGATTGCATCGTTGTGCGTTTCTTTTCCGTTTTGTTTTTCAGCTGAAGAAAATATGGTAAACGAGTTTAAGGACAATCTTTTTATGGGAGACTGGGTTCCAGCTATGGATACTGAAGAACAGGTCAAGACCATGGCGGAGAACGGCATACAATATACGTTTGTCTGGGGTTATGACCATAACAATGAAAAGAGTCGTAATCAGGTGGAATGGTGTGCCAAATACGGTATCAAATGTATTTTGAAAGATGTTCATCTTGAGGTTTACGGAGGGAATTCCGTGGAGCAGATCAAAGCTTTGACTCCACAGCAGATATATGAAATCATTGAGCCTAATTTGGACAATCCCGCTGTTATAGGATATAATATTTGGGATGAGCCTGCACAGACATATCTAAAAGATGTCGGTTTGATTGTTGAGAATTTCAGGAAGGCATTAAGCGGGACTTCAAGCGATCTGATACCTTTTGTTAATTTGTATCCTCCTTTGGCAGGAATGAATTATGAAAGTTATATAGAAGATTATTTTGAAGAGACAAAGCTTGATTATGTTTCAATAGATATATACCCTTTGCTGGATAAAGTTCAGGAAAATTATGTTTTTGCCTTAAATACTGCCGCGTCTGTTGCGCGCCGTTATAATGCTGATTTTTGGATTTTTATGCAGTCGATGTCTTTTTTGGGAGGGCATACGGTTCCTGATATTTCGGGATTGAGATTTCAGGCGTATATATCGCTTGCGTTTGGCGCAAAAAAAATCATGCATTTTTGTTATAAAAGACCCGGGACTACAGGAGAGTTTATATATTCGACTGCTTCTGTGGACGCTGACGGTGAGACAAAGACAGATCTTTGGTATCTCACGCATCAGCTTAATGATGAAATGAGTTTCCTTGCCCCACTGTATTCGAAATATACCTATTTAGGAACATATATTGTATATTCCGGGAATGCGTCCGACAATCCGAATTATTTGCATAAACGTTTGATCACAGATCAATATGTTTCGGACAGGTCAATAAAAGAAATCCATACGGATCAGCCGCTGCTTGTCGGGGTTTTTGATGGAGCAATGATTATGACAAACGCCTCGGATCCTCTCGTTGAGAAGAAATCAGTATCAATTTCCGTGGATTTTCGTTATGCCGAAGATGTATATATTACGAGGGCAGGCGAAAGATCTCATTGGGAACCTGAAGAAAACGGGAGATATGAAGTAATTCTTGAAAGCGGGGAAGGGGTTTTTGTTGAGATTGAGCAAAATCTAACGGCAGAACAGCAGAAAACCGAAAACCTGATCGATGAATACAGAGAAATAGCGATGTGGTGGCAGAGCTGTGATAAACAACTTCTTGTTTCCGGATCTTACGTGAATTTTGAAGAAGCTTTTGCCGTGGCGGAAGCTGTGGCTGATACGGATATTTCATATGATGAATTCCTTTCCTGTTTGATAAATTTGAGGCAGGGATATTCGGAAATAATATCTGTTAATGATCATTATTGTTCACTGACTGAAGATTTTCTTGAAAAATATTCTTCATTGCTTCCGGAATATTTTTCGGCAGATTCATTTGCCGCTTATGATGAAGCTAAAAGCGAGCTTGAATCAGTGTACGCAAAAAATCCCGAAAAGGAAACTGTTTTATATAACAGGACTTTTTCAGCAGCTTACGATAAGGCAGTTGACGCAGCGCAAAAACTTGTATATGAAGGAATATACGGCGATGTCGATTTGGACGGTAATGTCTCCATAATAGACGTGATATTGCTTTTAAGACATTGTGCGGGGAAAACAGTTTTGGGGATAAACAGCCAGTATGCCGCTGATTTAAGCGGCAACGGGGAGATAAACATAATTGATTTGAACCAATTAATGAGATATATTGCGGGAAAATGATATGTTTTTTATTGTTATACAGGCTTACTCAAAATATTATATTGTGATATGAAAAAAACTCTTATGTCCGGAGAACCGGGTATAAGAGTTTTTATATATGTCAAATACAGCGAAAGATCTTTGTATTTTTAGGAAAGTCAAGCCTTAAAAGGATGGAGCTATTTGTATTTTTCTACGATTGTTCGCATGGTATCATATTCTTTTTCCATCGACCGGGCAAGCTGCGCCTGACAGCGGGAGCGAACAAGGTTTTGTCCGCTGTAATGTGTCCGGAAATATTTATCCCCGCGTATGTAATCCTCAAGAAAACGCGCGGCGGTTTCAAGCGTCATCATTCTCGCACCGAGAGCCATATATTCTGTTTCCGTATCGGTAAAAAATCCCTCTGAGGCCCCTATGAACCCTTTTGTAAAAGCTTCATATTTCTCTATATCGAGATATACTTTAGATAAATCTTTTTCATCTTCAGCTGCCGAACTTGCCGCAAAGCGTATCGCGTCACCGAAATCAAACGCGGCGAGCCCCGGCATTACTGTGTCCAGATCTATCACACAGAGAGCTTTTCCTGTTTTGTCATCAATCAGAATATTATTGTATTTCGTATCGTTATGAGTTACGCGGAGACATATTTTTCTGTCAGAAAGGAGTTTATTAAATGTTTTTGCAAGTTCAAAGTTTTTTTTGAAATATTCAATATCATCTTTAACTTCTGAGGCACGTTTCAGAGGATCTTCTTGTATCGCGTCAAAAAGATTATTAAAGCGTTTTTCTGTGTTATGGAAATCCGGGATTGTCTCGTATAGAGTATCCATGGGAAAATCCGCAAGTCGTTTTTGAAACAGTCCGAAAGCTTCTCCCGCGTTTTGTAAGACTTTGGTGTCTGTTGCGGTATCATATGTACGGGCTCCGTCTATAAAATTATAGACGCGCCATACGCTTTTATCGGGCATTTCAAAAAAACGCTCATCATTTTTTGCCCTGAGAAAATGAAGAACTTCCCGGAACGGGTCTCCGCCTTCGGCACGGACTTTGTCTCGAATGTGTTTTGTTACTCGCCCTATATTGTCCATCATCTTTTTCGGGTTTTTGAAGACGTATGTATTTATCTGCTGAAAAGTATAACCAGCCTCAGTTCCGTCTTTTCTGCGATAAAGAACATAATGCGTTTGATTGATATGTCCGGTGTCTATTTGTTCAGTACGTATGATTTCTCCTTCAATTCCGAACGCGGTTCCTACCTGGTTTAACATTATTTATCCTCCTGAAAATTACATTTTGTTCCGGCAGGGCAGAAGGCCTTTGCCGGAACATTTTTACGGTTTACAGATCATCCGCATCCTGGACAGGTTTCCCGCCGTCTCTGGATGTTCCGGTATAACTTCCCGATATATCTGTATTGTTAGGTTCTCGTAAAGTTTGTGCGATGTCCTGTATCTTTATATTATTCACTTTTTTTTTCTTTTGCTTTTTACTCATTAAAACCACCCCGGTAATATTATCAGTTTGTTTTACCGAATATATACCAAAAAAATCGAGGCTGGATATGTTATACCCTGTAAGATAGTAATATGTATTTTTTTATACAAAAGAATATTTTTTAGAAAAATAATAAATATAGGCAGTAGGTAATCACAAATATCTCATAAAATACTTTCAAGTTTTTTTATTACAGCCGTTACTGTTTGGTTCCGGATCTGCTCTCTGTTTCCTGAAAGTAATAATTTTTCACATATGTGGAGATCTTCTTGTTTGATATAGACTGAGAAATATACAAGCCCGACAGGTTTTTCTTTTGTTGCCCCTCCGGGGCCGGCAAGGCCTGTTATCCCGACTCCGACCTCAGATCCGGAATAATCGCATATGCCTTTTGAAAGTGCGTATGCGGTTTGTTCACTTACAGCTCCGTATCTGGTTAACACTTCGTTTGGAACACCGAGGAGTTTGTTTTTGAATTTGTTTGAATATACTACTGCCCCGAATTCAAAAATTTCCGAAGAACCCGAGCAATCGGTTATCGTTTTTGCCAAAAGGCCTCCGGTACAACTTTCTGCAGTAGAGATTTTCCATCCCCGCTTTTTGAGATCGTCAATCAGTTTCATCAGTATACCCACTCTGTTTTTTCGATTTCTATGTTTTCCAGAAGTGATTGTATGTCAAGTTTTTTCTCTTCTTTTTCAATCTCTTCGAGATGAGGCTTTGTTTTAGGGTGTTTCGGTGTAAAAACAGTACAGCAGTCTTCAAACGGAAGAGACGATGTCTCATATGTTCCGATATCATAAGCGTAGTTGATGATATCCTGTTTGTCAAGGCCTATAAGGGGTCTGAATACCGGTATGGGAGATATTTTGTCTGTGCATATTATCGCTTCAAGAGTTTGTGAGGCGACTTGCCCCAGACTTTCTCCCGTTATTATAGCTCCGGCATTGATTTTTTCCGCAATATCGCAAGCTATTCGTAGCATAAAGCGTCGCATTATCACAGTAAAAAAATCATCACGGCAGCATGTTTTTATAGTTTCCTGTATTCTTGTGAAATTGACTGTGTATAATGTTATTTTCCCGGTATATCCGCTCAGCAGCTTCGCGAGAGTGCACACTTTTTGTAATGCGCGGGGGCTTGTATACGGCGGACTTTGAAAATGTATCGCCGAAATATTCATTCCGCGTCGTGCCATCAGATATCCCGCAACGGGACTGTCTATCCCTCCGGAAAGCATTAAAAGCCCTGAGCCTCCGCTTCCGCAGGGAAGGCCTCCGGCTCCTTTTTTCGGAGAAGGATGTATATATATTCCGCCTTCTCTTACCTCTGCGTAAACAGTTATGTCAGGGTCATGCAGATCGACCAAAAGATGCGGGTTTTGTTCAAGAAGGTACTCGCCGAGTTCTGTGCATATTTTAGGCGAAGTCATCGGATAGGCTTTGATAGCTCGTTTTGCCGTGACCCTGAATGTTTTCGCGGTCAAAAGTTCTTTTGCAAGATACTGTTGGGCAATTTTTTTCGCTTCATTAAAATCGAAAGGGCATACAGCTGCTTTTGTAAGCGCCGCGATACCAAAAACTTTTGAAAGTCTGTCAATGGCTGTATCCGCGTCAAAATCTTCATCAAAGGTTACATATAGAGTCGACTGTGCTGAAGTTATCCGACACGCACCGATGTTTTCAAGAGCTGTTTTAGCGGTTTTTATTATGATCTCCTCAAGCTTGCGACGGTTGAGCCCTTTTAGTACAACTTCCCCAAGCTTGAGCAATATGACTTGCTCCAAAATATCCCTCCGGAAATTTTTTATATAAACGAATAAGCTTGTATAGAATGTTTTTATAAAAACACCGAATACTGATTATTAATGATTTTATAATAATTATCTTATGCGTTCGCCGAGCGGGGTATCATCATCAAGAAAAACAACCCTTACGGTCTCTTCGCCGGAAGCAAGTATCATTCCGTTGCTTTCAACACCTTTAAGTTTTACAGGTTTCAGGTTGGCGACGACAATTACTTTTTTACCGACAAGGTCTTCAGGTTTATAAAATTTCGCAATACCTGAAACCACTTGACGTTTTTCATAACCGAGATCGAGACCCAGTTTGAGCAGTTTATCGCTTTTAGGAACATTCTCACACTCAAAGACAAGGGCGGAACGCAGTTCTGTCTTCATAAAATCGTCAATGCTGATAATCGCAAGACCTTCCGGCTTTTCGGTTTGCCCTGTTGTTTGCTCCGTATCAAATATCTCTTTGAGTTTAGCGTCGGCATCAATTCTGGTAAATAATATTTCCGAATCATTTACCTTTGTTCCGGGACGCAGATATCCGAAAGTATTCAGGGTTTCAAAATCTCCGTTTTCCGTGTTGATCTGATTGAAAATTTTTGCACATGTTTCAGGCATAAAAGGAGTGAGCAGTACAGCAGCTGTCCGTATGGTCTCAAGCAAATTATATATTACTGTTGCAAGATCGTTTTTCTTTCCCGGGTCTTTTGCAAGAACCCATGGCGTGGTTTCGTCGATATATTTATTTGCTCTACGGAGCATTGCGAAAACCGTGTCTGAAGCGTCGGCTATGTGATATGTGTCCATATATTCCCGATATTTTCTCTTGGCATCTTCAACAGACTTTTTAAGGTCTTCATCAAAATCCGTTTTCCCTGATGGTTCAGGAACTGTCTTCTCAAAATATTTTTCTGTCATCGCCATTGTTCTGCTTATAAGATTACCGAGATTGTTTGCAAGGTCGGTATTATAACGGTTTATTATGTTTTCGTACGTTATGTTACCGTCGGAAGAATACGGCATTTCCGCAAGAACGTAATGGCGTGTCGCGTCAGCGCCAAATTCTTTTACGAGTTTATCCGGATATATGACATTGCCTTTTGATTTTGACATTTTATCTTCGCCGAACAAAAACCACGGATGCGCAAAGACTTTTTCAGGTAAAGGTATATCAAGAGACATTAAGAATATCGGCCAATAAATAGTGTGAAAGCGTAAAATATCTTTCCCTATTATATGAACATCCGCCGGCCAGTATTTTTTATAGTTTGCTTCCTGGCTGTCAACCCCGTATCCAAGACCTGTAATATAGTTTGAAAGTGCATCAAGCCATACATAAACAACATGGTCGGGATCAAATTCGACCGGGATCCCCCATTTGAATGATGTGCGGGATACACACAGGTCTTTAAGCCCCGGTTTGAGAAAATTGTTTATCATTTCTTTCTTATAGCTTTCGGGAGTAATAAAGTCCGGATGTTCCTCAATATAGCGGAGAAGCTTATCCTGATATTTACTCATCCTGAATGAATATGCTTCTTCTTTTGCTGTTATTACTTCTCGGCCGCAGTCAGGACATTTGCCGTTTACAAGTTGTGTTTCTGTATAAAAGCTTTCACACGGAACACAATAGGGACCTTCGTATTCTCCTTTGTATATATCTCCTTTTTCATACATTTTTTTAAAAATATCCGCCACCGTTTTCTTGTGATGCGCGTCTGTGGTACGTATGAATTTATCATATGTTACACCTAACATATCCCAGATAGCTTTTATTTCAGCGGATTCCATATCAACATAGTCCTGAGGATCCATTCTTTTTTTACGGGCGTATTCTTCGATTTTCAGTCCGTGTTCATCTGTTCCGGTCATGAAAAACACATCAAAACCGCAAAGTCTTTTATAGCGTGCGACGGCATCCGCCATTACCGCGTCATAGGCATTTCCTATATGCGGTTTTTGTGACGCGTATGCAATCGCGGTTGTGAGGTAAAACTTTTTTTTGTCACTCATGGTTTTTCTCCTTATTATGAGTTTCTGTTTATGATATATCTGTTATATAAAGTTTGGCCGATTTTCCGTTTTTAAGCGTAATTTCAGACAAAGTGAGACCTCTTCCCATTTTGGCCAATGTTTCCGCTTCAAGACGGTTCTGCATATGAATCAGAGAATATTTTTCGTTATTTATAAGCAAAAATATTCCGTATTTCCCGCTGAGATCGTGACCGTAGAGTTCTTTTATTGTCTGCCCTGGATTTTTTATATCCGTCCCGGTTTCATATAACGCAAAATCACATCCGTAAACCATATAAATGTTTTTTATTCCTTCACCGGACAGAACCACAGTGATATATATTGCCGTATCAGAGGCTTTAAGAGGTTCTGAAAGGTGAATATTTTCGTCAGATGTATTGATGATATTTACATAAACGTCGTCACCGTCTTGTATGCGGAACAAAGGTTCTGCTCCAAAATTTTCAAGTGTTGCGTTTATTTTAGCGAAACGGCGCTCTTCGGATTTTTCACGCACCGTATCACAGAAACAGTCTTTTATATATTCATACACGGCTTCGTTATCAGTTTGCGCTCGACCGTTCTCTTTATACGTTTTTAATATGTCCTTGCCGGGGAAACAAGTCATTTTCACGAGAGCTTTAACGATGTTTGTTTTCATTTTACTCACTCCTGATAAGTTTAGTTAATGCTTTGCTAAGGGTTTCAAGTAATATATCGATGTCGGTTTCGGTGTTGGAGCCCGAAAAACTTATTCTTAACGCGTTTTTTTTGTATTGTTCGAGCCCAAGAGCCGAATACACTGTGGATTCGTGTTTGGATGAACACGCAGAGCCTGTTGCGATAAATATCCCTTTCTGAGAAAGATAATTGACTATATTTTCTCCTATATAACCTTTGAAAAACGCATTAATGATATATGGTGACGATCCTTCGGGAGAAATAACGTTCCCTCCTATTTCCAAAATGCCTTTTTTTGTTTTGGCGCAGAGATTCCGGACATGATCCGATTCGTTGTTTTTTCTCAACTCGTTTATTGCTGCAGCGAAAGCTGCAGCTCCCGGAACGTTTGATGTTGATGAGAATAATCCTTTTTCCTGCCCCCCACCGTAAATAATCGGTTTTAACTGTATTCCTTTTTTTATATAAAGAGCCCCGATCCCTTTTGGAGCATGGATCTTATGACCGGAAAAAGATGCCATATCTACTGTTGAATATTTGAATTGTTCTTTCATAAAGCCCTGGACGGCGTCTGTATGAAAAATTGCGCCTGATCCGCTTTCTTTGATTGTTTTTGCCAGATCGTAAAGCGGGGATATTGCCCCTGTCTCATTGTTGATATGACAAATACTTACAAAGACTGTGTCGGGTGTTATGGCGTTTTTAAGAAGCTCAGGTGTGATTTTACCGTTTTCCGGCTTAAGATAAACAGTTTTTATTTCAGGTAGATTCTTAAAAGTCTCCAATACGGCAGGATGTTCAAACGCGGTGGTTATTGCCGTTTTGCCTTTTTTGTTTTGTAAAAATCCTCGTATCGCAAGGTTATCGGAACAAGTTCCCGAAGGAGTGAAATAAATTTCATCTGTGTTTACCGACGCAGCCTCGGCAATTGTCCTGCGTGATTCTTCAAGGCTTTCTTCAGCTTTGATACCAGCTCCGTGGAGCGAGGCGGGGTTCGCGTAGTTTTCCTCAAATGCTTTTTTTGCGGCTTCCGCAGCAGCAGGACAGACTTTTGTGGTAGCTGCGTTATCAAGGTATATCATTTGTCTCTCCGTCTGTCAAAGAAATTTCTGTATCAGAGTCTGTGTCGTCTTTGACTTCACGCAGTTTTCGGATTATCATGTTCGTACGAGTCCCTATAAGTTTATCAAGTTCCTCGTCTGCTCCATGATATTTCTTTTTGACTCTTTCCAACGCTTCGGCAAATCTCATGAATTCAGCCTTGACAGAAGAAAGTGTTTTTGCAATATTTGCTGAATATTTTTCAATGGTCAAAGTTTGAAAACCCATCTGGAGACTGTTGAGAAATGCAGTTATCGTTGTGGGACCTGCTACCGTTATGTTGTATTTTTGTGAAATTTCATCAACCAGAGCTTCTCGCTTAACAACCTCGGCAAACAGGCTTTCCGTTGGTAAAAACATTATCGCAAAAGCTGTCGTCTTAGGTACATCAATATATTTTTCATTTATGCTTTTGGCGCTGTCTTTTATAAAACGTTCAAATGCTGAATCTGCGGCTTTTTTTCTCGCTTCATCACCGCTTTCATATGCGTCATAAAGCTCACTGTATCTGTCCATCGGAAATTTTGCGTCTATAGGTAAAAGTATATCTCCGTTATCTTCGTCTTTTGACGGAATCTTTATTGCAAAATCTACAAGTTCAGCTGAATTGTTTTTTATTTTTACCTGTTTTTCATATTTTCCGCCTAAGGTTTGATCAAGTATTTTCTCAAGTTGAACTTCTCCCATTACCCCGCGGGTTTTGACATTTGTAAGCGCTTTTTTAAGATCTCCAACATTAGTAGCGAGTTCCTGCATTTCTCCCATGCTTTTATTAACGCTTGAAAGTTGTTCATTGATTGTCTGAAACGCTTTTTGGACTTTTTCCTCAAGAGTTTTCTGAAGCTTTTCGTCAACAATGCCTTGAATTTCCGTAAGTTTTTTTTCATTGCGTTCCTGAATCCGCGTCAAAC
>CALWNV010000049.1 GCA_944382895.1 uncultured Clostridia bacterium
TGTTCGGGAGGTTTTTCCACCTCCCTCCGGGGGGATGATCCCCGCGGCCCAAAGGAAAAACCGCATAGCGATATGAGTGTTCTCTCTCAGAATACTCGCGTATTTTATCAAACTGCCGTTGTGTAAAAACTTTCTCCGTTTTTATACCGTTTTCAAAAATCCCTTTAGCGGTAAGTAATACAGACTGTCCGTCGTCTGTTTCCACAATATATAAACCCGGTGATTTATGTTTTTTTATATATTTGACAACAATATCATTCATCGTCAAAATCTTCGGCCGAAACACTCAGCGAAAGCTTTTTCAGCGCAGGCTTTTCAGACGAGGAAACAGTCTTTTCAAATTTAGTCGCAGACCTTTCTGCAGCAGCCTCCCTCTCGCTTTTCATAACCTGCAAAACTTTCTCTTCAACCTCGGCGCATAAATCAGGATTATTCTTCAACAAATCACGAACATTGTCTCGACCTTGACCGAGGCGGCTCCCGTCATATGAAAACCACGCGCCCGACTTATCGATAATACCGTATTTGACAGCAGCATCAAGGATTTCGCTTTCCTTTGAAATACCTTTACCGTATATGATATCAAATTCCGCTTCTTTGAACGGCGGCGCGACTTTGTTTTTGACAACCTTTACCTTTGTATGTGCGCCGATTGCCTCCGTACCGTTTTTGAGAGTTTCCACACGCCGTACATCCAAGCGTATCGTAGAATAAAATTTAAGAGCTCTACCTCCTGTAGTAACTTCGGGATTCCCGTACATCACTCCGACTTTTTCCCTGAGCTGGTTTATGAATACCGCCACACAATTGGTTTTTGATACGATCCCGGCAAGTTTTCTCAAAGCCTGAGACATAAGACGAGCGTGGAGCCCCACATGAGAATCTCCCATATCGTCTTCTATTTCCTGTTTCGGAACAAGAGCTGCGACAGAATCAATAACAATAACATCAATAGCCCCGGATCTTACAAGTGTCTCTGTTATTTCAAGAGCCTGTTCCCCGTCGTCGGGCTGAGATACAAGCAGACTGTCGACATCGACACCCAGATTTTTAGCATATACAGGATCCAAAGCATGTTCAGCATCCACAAACGCAGCTGTTCCGCCCAACTTCTGTGCTTCAGCGACAATATGAAGAGCCACCGTTGTCTTTCCGGAGCTTTCCGGCCCGAATATCTCAACAATCCTTCCTCTCGGAACACCGCCGACACCTAATGCCGAATCAAGAGAAAAAGAGCCCGTTGAAATACTTTCGACAGCCATCGCGGCATTCTGTCCGAGAGTCATGACTGACCCTTTACCAAAATTTTTCTCGATCTGCAACAATGCGTTTTCCAAAGCTTTCTTTTTATCGGGTGTCTTCTCCTGCATTATATCTCCCCTTTTCTTTAATATATATATGTATTATACTATTTAATTATAAAAATTTCAAGTGCTTTTACTGCTTCACAGAAAATTACGATTTTTTATTTTTTTATATGTCCACTCCGATTTTAATGTCATAAATTATTCACAAACGGCTTTAAAAAAATATAATCGGTTAAATATAATCTAACTAAGCCGTCAGGCTATTGCAAAAATCCTGATCCGATTATATAATGTAATAGCTAAGTTAATAAAAAAGGAGTTATACTTTCAATGTTCAATGACAAATATCTTGAAAGCGTTTACAGTGACGTTGTAAACAGAGATCCTAATCAACCTGAATTTTTACAGGCGGTAAGAGAAGTTCTTGAATGTCTTAAACCGGTTCTTGAAAAAAAACCGGAATATAAAGAAGCGGGGATTCTTGAAAGAATGGTTGAACCCGAAAGAGCAATTGTTTTTCGTGTTTCATGGGTAGACGATAAAGGCAGGACACGTGTAAACAGAGGATTCAGAGTACAGTTTAACTCTTCAATAGGGCCATATAAGGGCGGTCTGAGATTTCATCCCACAGTCAATCTCTCCGTAATAAAATTTCTCGGATTCGAGCAGATTTTCAAAAACAGTCTTACAGGCCTTTCTCTCGGAGGAGGGAAAGGTGGCTCTGACTTCGATCCAAAAGGAAAATCAGATGCGGAGATCATGCGTTTTTGCCAAAGCTTCATGACCGAGCTTTCAAGGCATATAGGAGCGGATACGGATGTGCCGGCCGGAGATATCGGAGTGGGCGCAAGAGAAATCGGATATCTGTTCGGTCAATATAAACGTCTTCGCAATGAATTCACCGGAGTTCTGACCGGGAAAGGGCTTACATACGGAGGCTCACTTATAAGACCTGAAGCGACAGGTTACGGTCTTTGCTATTTTACAGACGAAATGCTCAAAGCGAACGGACTTTCATTCAAAGACAAAACAGTTGTTATTTCAGGCTCAGGCAACGTCGCGATATACGCGACAGAAAAAGCTCAGCAACTCGGAGCCAAAGTCGTGGCAGTAAGTGACAGTAACGGATATCTTTACGATAAAAATGGAATCAGGCTTGATGTTTTAAAAGAGATTAAAGAAGTCAAACGCGGCAGGATATCAGACTACCTTATGTATGTCCCGATGGCAGAATATTACGAAGGCAAAGGAATATGGTCAATTAAATGTGATATAGCCCTCCCTTGCGCCACACAAAACGAACTTAACGGCGAAGACGCTAAGACTCTTATCAAAAACGGCTGTATAGCTGTAGCCGAAGGCGCAAATATGCCTTCTACACCTGAAGCGATCGAAGAATTTCTGGCAAACGGGGTTTTATTCGGACCCGCAAAAGCCGCAAACGCAGGAGGTGTCGCAACATCTGGACTTGAAATGTGCCAGAACTCACAGAGGATTCCATGGACATCAGAACAAGTCGACAGCAAACTGAAAGAAATCATGGTCAATATTTACCATAACGCGGCAACGGCAGCAGAAGAGTATGGACTCAAAGGCAATCTTGCGGCTGGAGCGAATATCGCGGGCTTCATAAAAGTTGCGGACGCAATGCTTGCCCAGGGTATAACATATTAATATCACCATATAAATATATAATATCACATAATTGATTATTTGTCAAGAAGACTTTATAAAAATCTCCGGTTTTCGGGCAAAACAGCGCAAAGAAAGCTGTCCCGAGATACCGGGATTTTTTTTAACTTAATATCCGGACTAACTTAAATTATTACACATATCTTAATCAAATATATTGATACAATGTCGAAAAAACCTGTTTTTTATATATCTATATCCTACGATAATAACATAAATGCTGTTAAGAAAATATATCGTACAATAAACAAAGTTTAGATTTCTGTAATTATAACAAAAAAACCGATCGGTCGCAGGACAACCTTCCCTGCAGCCGATCCGCCGATAATATCAACATCATACTTGAAACAATCATAACAAATTTATCAATCGATATTCCCCAGATACTCAAATGTTGCCGCATTTTCATTAACAGTCTCAGAAGTTAGCTCATCGCTGTAAATATAGTATGTGAGAGTATAAATATCCGTATTTATAAATATTTTATATTCATAAACCGTATACGACACTTCATCTTCCGTTACAACACAGACCGCAATAGTCTTTTTTATACCATCATTTTCCGACTTCTCAAAACTTAAAAGCTCTGTCTGTTCAAAAACGTCAGCAAAAATTTCCTCTTTAAGTTCCCTGGTATTCTCTTCAAATTTATCATTATTCTCAGGGTCATGCAGTATTACTATAGTCAAAGAGTCATCATTCTCAAGGTTTATAAGTTTTGTACTGTATTCATAAACCATTTGCAGACTCCAGCCGTCAAAAACCGAAATTGTCGCATATCCGTCAGCAAGATATAACTTTCCGTCCGAGACTGTACCTCGCATAGATTCGGCGACCGGAGGCTCATCTTCCTCAGAAATTGTATCCCCGCTGTCAACAGACGATGAAATATCTCCTTCGGTATCTGAGGGATTTTCATGCTCACCGCAGGCAAAAAGAAGTCCGAAGAAAATAATTAAAACAAGTATCGATACCGTTTTTTTCAAAAATGTGCCTCCAATCAAATCTATTACTCCGCAGCATGAACGATTATTGAAAAATCTTCAGTTTTAAGAGATGCTCCGCCTATCAATCCGCCGTCCACATTGTCTTTTAACAAAAGCTCAGCTGCATTTTTAGCATTCATAGAACCTCCGTACTGTATAGTAAGGCCGTCCGCCACATCGTTTCCATACATATCAGCAACTACCCGGCGTATTATTCCGCATACCTCGTCAGCCTGATCTGAAGTGGCTGTTTTACCGGTGCCGATAGCCCATACAGGTTCATAAGCTATAACAACATTTTTCATATCATCTACGGAAACCCCACAAAGCGCAACTTTTGTTTGCATTGAAACGATTTCCTCTGTTATACCCTGCTCTCTTTGAGAAAGATGCTCACCTACACATATTATCGGCTTCAGACCGTTTTCAAGAGCTTTCAGCACTTTCTTATTGACCGTTACATCTGTCTCAGCAAAATACTGTCTGCGTTCACTGTGCCCTATTATAACATATTCCACACCAATATCGCAAAGCATCTTTGCGCTTATTTCACCTGTGTAAGCTCCGTTTTCCTCAAAGTGTATATTCTGAGCGCTTATTTTTACAGCAGTCCCTTTAACCGCCTCAACGGCGTTTTGAAGACATACAAACGGAACACCAAGCACGACCTCGCATCTTGCGCCGTCCACAAGAGGAATAAGCGCTTTTATAAAATCTGTCGTTTCGGAAGGTGTTTTGTTCATTTTCCAGTTTCCCGCTATTATTGTCTTTCTCATTTCATAAACTCCGTTTCCTATTGTTTTTATTATAAAGCCATTATAATAACAGAGGGGCTTTCAAAGCCCCCCGTAATATTTATTTATCCTCAAGACAAGCTATTCCGGGAAGCTCAAGCCCTTCAAGAAATTCAAGAGAAGCTCCGCCGCCGGTAGAGATATGTGTCATTTTATCAGCATAACCCATTTTCACAACAGCCGCGGCACTGTCCCCGCCGCCTATAATAGTTGTAGCATCGCTGTCAGCAAGCGTTCTGGCAATCGTTCTCGTTCCGGCTTCAAAATTTTTCCATTCCGAAACGCCCATAGGTCCGTTCCATATGATTGTACCGGCTCCGCTTATGGATTTTGAATAAAGTTCCTGAGTTTTATCTCCGATATCAAGTCCCATCCATCCGTCCGGAATAGAATCAGAATAAATCCTCATAAAAATAGTATCTTCAGAATACTGTCTACCTATAACATTATCTACCGGTAAAAGGAAATTAACGCCTTTTTCTCTGGCTTTTTTCATAAGATCAGCAGCGAGATCTATTTTATCTTCCTCGCAAATAGAAGTACCTATAGAACAGCCCATAGCTTTGAAAAACGTATATGCCATTCCTCCGCCGATAATGATAGTATCGACTTTTTCAATAAGATTATTTATAACACCTATTTTATCGGAAACTTTAGCACCCCCTAAAATCGCGACAAAGGGGCGTACGGGATTTTCAAGCGCATTTCCCATTATCTCGATCTCTTTCTGGATTAGAAAACCGCAGACTGATGGAAGATAATGAGAAACACCTTCTGTAGAAGCGTGAGCTCTGTGCGCGGTCCCGAAAGCATCGTTGACATAAATATCTGCCATTGACGCAAGCTCTTTTGCGAAATCCGGATCGTTTTTCTTTTCCTCGGCATGGAAACGAACGTTTTCTATAAGCATAACGTCTCCGTCTTTAAGCGAGGCGGCTTTCGTTTTTGCGTCCGGTCCGATAACGTCCGCAGCCATAACAACTTCTTTCCCGAGTTTTTCGGAAAGTCTTTTCGCGACAGGCTTCATTGAATATTTGTCTTCAAACCCGTTTTTCGGTCTTCCCAGATGTGAGCAAAGGATCAATCGAGCATTTTGCTCTATAAGATACCGTATTGTGGGAAGTGCACCGTTTATACGAGTCTCATCGGTAATATTCAGATTTTCGTCAAGAGGAACATTAAAATCGCATCTTACAAGAACTCTTTTTCCGGTAACATCAATGTCCCTGACACTTTTTTTGTTATAATTCATATACGCACCTCTTACCTTTACTGTTATTATACTTAATAATTTTACATAGATTATATGGCATAAAATTGAACATTAACAAAATTTTAACAATTATTTTTTTGAAAGCAATATATCAGCCTGTTTCCGAATCTTTCTCTGCCGATAAAATCCAACCCCGCAGCATTGACAAGGGCTTTGATTTCAACCGGCTCATAATATCTTTCCTCAACAAAATCCGTATACATTTCATATTTTCCATCAGAAGTCTTTTCAAATAAAAGAAACTCATACACGGCATAATTATTTTTGAAATCACTTTTCATCATCATGATATCCCCGTTACTGTCATAGATATTACAGCCGGAATTTTTCATAAAGCCCGATTTTGTTTTTATATCAAACACAAAAAAGCCATGCGGTTCTATAAAATTATAAAGTCTGGAAAAAAACTTCTTCAAACATTTTTTATCCGTTATATGATTGACTGTATCCAAAGTGCAAAACGCTATATCATACGCACCATACAGATCAATACAAGCAAGATCCTGACATACAAGATGCGGTATATATCCGGATTTTTCAAGCTTGTCCGCCGCCACCGCAAGCATACCTGAATTGGAATCAATACCTGTGCATTCATAACCACGGTCTGAAAGAAGCTTTATAATCTCCCCTGTCCCACAGCCGCAATCAAGTGCAAGCCCTTTATCGGGCAAATTCCATGATTCAAATATTTTTTCTAAATATAATCCGTAATCAAACCCTTTGTTAAATTCATCATATATCCCACTCAGCACGTCATACATCTTTTTCAAGCCTTTCCAAAACAACACAATAGCCTCCGGCACCGTTTTCAAGACAACGGTTCACCCTGCTTATGGTTGCGGAAGAAGCACCTGTCAAAGACTCAACTTCCGTATATGTTTTCCCTTCTTTAAGCATTCTTGCAACTTCAAGCCTTTGAGCCAAAGCCTTTATCTCAGCGATCGTACATAAATCTTCAAAATATGCCGCGCATTCACGCTCATCTCTAAGTACAAGGATAGAACGATATAACGAATCAAGACTTCCTTCATTATTTGTTTTTTTCATTCGATCATCTCCGCGTGGTATAAGTCAGTCAACGCTTTCCCGTTTTTTTTATCTACTTATGTATTTTTATCATCAAAATAAAAACTATTTTGCTGTTGTCGCTGTTTCAATCGGCGTCGGCGCTCTACGCGTTTTTTTCGTTCCAAACGCATATATACAACAATTATAATAAACAAAACAGCCAGCACAAGAATGATTATTCCTATTATTACCAGTATTTTTACAACCATATTCCAAAATCCGCCCGAACCAGATGATGAAACTTCACCGGTACCAACAAACACAGGCTCATCAAGAGTACTCAAAGAAAGTTCCAAAGGATATGTCGCGATCTCTTTTCCATCGACTACCAGTGTTATATGTTCCGGTCCGGGATCTGCCGTATATTCCGCCGGTACGGAAGCTGTTATTTTTATATCAGACTGCGCGTAGGAGTTTTCAAGCAAAAAAGTTATATCCCCGTCAAGGGAATACTCAGCAACCGAAATCTTATAATCATCTTTAACAACATTAGCGGAATATGGTCCGGCAACTGTTTTAGAAAGCGTCACATATCTGAAATTATCAAATACGTAATTGAACAAATCAATAGTCTCACTGAATCTTGCATCCCCTGTTTCACAACCAAGAAGCACACAGATAAGCTCTGTATCATTTCTGCGAGCACTTGTCACACATGTATATTTCGCCGGTTTTGTCCAACCGGTTTTTCCCCCTGTAACACCTTCATAATAGAATTCTCCGTTTTTCATCATTTTATGTGACGTAGCGCCGCTTCTTTCTGTATTCTTGTTGGTAGGCTCCGCCGTATATATGACTGCAGAAAAAAACTTACGGAACAACTCATTCTGCAAAGCGGTCTTCGTAATCAACGCCATATCATATGCGCATACATAATGATTATCATCGGGTAACCCGTTAGCGTTTGTAAAATTAGTATTTACACAGCCTATCTCCTTCGCGCGCTCGTTCATCATATCGGCAAACCCAGAAAGAGATCCACCGATATATTCAGCAACGACATTGGCTGCATCATTCGCAGAAGGCAGCATTGTCGCATACAAAAGGCTCTCGAGTGGCATCTGTTCACCGTCCACAAGCATGATATGCGTCGTGTCACGAGGGACCGCTTCATTTCCTACCGCAGACTCGGTCGCGGTAAGAATATCGGACATATTCCCCTTTTCAACGGCAAGAAGAGCTGTCATTATCTTTGTTATGCTCGCGGGATAAGCTTTTTCCGTCATGTTTTTGGAATAAACCACCTGGCCTGTCTCCGCATCCATGACTACAGCGCTTTCTGCGGTTATATCGGGCGGTGATGTTTCAGCGCAAACATTAACAGGTAAAAAGCAAGAAAGCGCGACCACAACAATAAACAAAATAAACCATATTTTTCTGAACATTTAATGCTACCTTTCGGATTTGAGTTAAAATTTCCAAAACAAGTGCCACAATAATATATATGCTGAAAAAATATAATATTATCTCTTTTCGCACTTAACAAGAACGGCGTGAACAGCTACACGTACATTTTTATCAGAACCTTTGCAAGTAGATAAAGTAAGGATTGTATCATCGTCGGAAAACTCTATTTTTTTTAACGCAGATATTTCATTGTTATCCTGAAGTTTTGAAGCGTACCGCGCCAAGCCTCCCGAACCGCTTGAAAAAAACGTCCTTCGATAATCATAATCCGCAGTAGTTTCATACCACGAAAAAACTTGCCATACACTGCATTCCGTATCTGTTGTGATTTTTATAAAATGATTATTCGCATCAGACCACCATCTCGCCGCGTTATCCAGATACTTAAGCCCACCGAACGGGCCTCTGGCATGCGCATATATCACAATATTCTTATTGCTTTTTATATCTTCAAGATCATTGCGGTAATCGGCATATATACTGCCTTCGTAGCTATACTTATCGTTCTCGTCACGTGTAAGATAATATTCGTTATTTCTTGCCTGCATCAAAGGCCCTGATATCGGAAGCCCCGCAATGGATGTAGGTCCGCAAAAATAAAACCACCCTTTAGTGTTAGGATTATCATAAGAGGAAAGATCCTTATTCAAAAATGAAACCGAACCGGCATCAACTTCGGAAACAGGCACAACTTTTATCGGAGAAGGATCGCTGTCATATCCGTTCCCGTAATTGGCATACTCAGATGAAAAAGGAACCGTGTCAACATATCCGTCATCCGATGACGCAACTGCGGTATAAACAGGAGGGACTGAGTCAAGAGACGGGATTACAATACCTTCTTCGACATATGAAAAACCGCATAATACAAACATAATGCAAAAAATCATTATTGCCAACACGGAAATCTTAATTTTGTTTTTCATAACTTTTTCTCCATCATATACCAAAAAAAATTCTGAAAAATATATTTCAAAATCTATTCTTGACAAATTTCTCGACCTCATACCATAATGAACCTGTATCTTTTTCACATACGGCAAAAAATCTCTTTGGTTTGGTTTTAAGCGCATTGAGAGGTAACGGGATATCTACTCCGGTAATTTCATGAAGCTTATCCAATGCCCCGAAAAAATCTCCTTCGGGAATAGCATATCCGAGAGCCGATAAAACATCGGCAGAAAATTTATAAGGAGAGGCGGTAGACGCCGTTACAACAACCGTATTATCCGTTAAAGAAGTTTTACGCGCCGCATAAACAGCAACCGCAGTATGAGGATCTATGAGATATTTATATTTCTCAAATATCTCTTTTATAGTGTCTTTTGTATCCGCTTCCGTCGCATAACAACCAGTAAAAGTCTCACGAACTGCTTCTTTTATTTCATCGTCAAGTTCATATCTGCCTGTTTTCGCAAGGCTTTCCATACAAAGCTTAGTTTTTTCCGCACCCTGCAAAACATAAAGAAGGCGTTCAAGATTTGATGAAATAAGGATATCCATCGAAGGGGAGATTGTAGTATAAAACTCTCTGTTACGATCGTATATCCCCGTATTTATAAAATCTGTAAGCACGTTATTTTTATTTGAGGCGCATATAAGTCTGCGAACCGGAAGCCCCATTTTTTTTGCCGTAAATGCGGCGAATATATTCCCGAAATTCCCGGTAGGGACACATATATCTATTTTATCACCCAAACATATACGTTGCTCTTTAACAAGATCACAATAGGCTGATATATAATATACGATCTGAGGAACCAGTCTGCCCCAGTTTATCGAATTGGCGCTTGACAAAAACAAACCGGAAGCATCTAACTCTTCTGCAATAGCCGGATCCGAAAAAATTTTTTTAACAGCGGTTTGAGCATCATCGAAATTACCTTTGATCGAACAAACTCCGACATTTCTCCCTTCCTGGGATGCCATCTGATGCTTCTGGATATCGCTAACCCCGTCTTCGGGATAGAATACCATAATTTTTATCCTGTCAACATCACGATAGCCCTCAAGTGCGGCCTTGCCCGTATCTCCTGATGTCGCCACAAGAATAAGCGCCGTTCTTTTCTCACTTGTTATATTTAACGCTTCTGACAGCAAAACAGGCATGATCTGAAGAGCCATATCCTTAAACGCTGAAGTCGGTCCATGCCACAACTCAAGGATACAATTTTTTTCATCAAGCATTTTTATCGGGGCTGCATTGGCTCCAAAACGCTCGTAAGAATATGCCCTATGAGCAGCATAATTAAGAAACTCCGTATCATAATCCGTCAGGAACATCGAAAGGATTTTCGCAGCACGCTCCGGATACGAAAGGCTGACAATGGTTTTTAACTCTGAAAAAGTAATATGAGGTATTATCTCAGGCATAAAAAGCCCGCCGTCATCGGCAAGACCCTGTTTTATTACCTGAGCTGACGTTTTTTTAAGCGATGGATCTCTCGTGCTGATATAATTCATAGCAAAAACTCCGAGTATATATAAATAATTATAATATATTATAACATATTTTCTTTTTGAATGCAATAATTTAAACGAAATTTCATATTGTTGCTTTTAATACCAAACAAAATTCCAGATACAGGAAGAACCTCTTATTTCCAAACATCATAAAAAACAGTCGCTTACAAAAATATCTTTTATGAAAACTGTCTGTTTTACAACCCGACAAAACTGCGGTATACATTAAAAAACTTTCATTATCCAAATAAATTTTACCTTTAACCATGTATCCACGCCACAAAAAAACGATTTGTCAGCCCTTCAAAATAATTCCGAAAAGCTGACAAACAACAACATATACAACTAAAAATCATTCTCTTTTTTCATAAACAACCGTTTCAGATAAAATACCTATCGTAAGTTCATTATCCGATACGGAAAACGACCATGTTTCGTTTCCGTCACCGCTGTAAATATAAATGTTTGATCCGGATATTTCATACGAAAAAGACACTCCGTCTTTTGTACCCATACCTGATTTATAAAAAGAAACCGTATATGGCAGCTGCTCGGGAAAATAATCCGATGAAACGATCCATGTACCGTTTAGATTCTCCGAAGTTTTCTCAGCTGTGTTGCCCTTATCACAACCTACAAAAAACAAAAAAACAAACAAAAACAATACAATAAGAACAGTACTTTTTTTAGTCAATTATTGCCATCCTTTCAATACTTGCCAATACAAGTCTTTCGAACTTGCGTGACGCGTCTTTAGCACTACGGGTAACCTCTTCATGGGAAAGAGAGTTTTCAGATATCCCAGCAGCCATATTTGTTATCAGACTTACTCCGCACACCTGCATTCCCATATGCTTCGCGGCAATAGCTTCACACGCAGTACTCATTCCCACCGCGTCAGCTCCCAGAATACGCATCATACGTATCTCGGCGGGAGTCTCATACTGAGGTCCGGAAACCTGCATATATATGCCTGTCTGAAGTTTAATGCCTTCCTCTTCTCCTATCTCGCAAATGAGCTCACGAAGTTTACGGGAATAGACCTCAGTCATATCAGGGAACCTCTCTCCGAGATCATCAGGGTTGTCGCCTACAAGGGGCGAGGGAGCAAACGTGGAAATAT
>CALWNV010000050.1 GCA_944382895.1 uncultured Clostridia bacterium
TGATGTGGAAGATACATTAAACAAGTTAAAAACAGATCAAGAAAAATTAACATCAGAAATCAATACATATGAAAAAGCCGAAGCATATGTCACTTCAGAAACAGAGCGCAAAAACAATCTTAATTCAACCGCGAAGCTTTTGGGAATATCTCACCGGGCACTTACCGACGCAGAGAAAAAAACTTTTACAGCCTGGTATACAGAGCTTGGATATAATGCGGAAATAATACGTCTCGCCTACGACGAAACAATAAAAAACACCGGAAAATACTCATATCAATACATGGATAAAATATTGACAAACTGGTATAAAAACGGGATAAAAACTGCAGAAGACACGGAAAAATCGGAAATCAGACAGAAAAATACAATAAAAACAATGAAAAAAAATCTAACAAAAAAAACCGCGGAAAAAAAAGAGCGCCGGGGAGACTGGGACATTATCATGCGTCAGTTAGAGGAGGCAAAACACGATGATGAAGAAGAATGAATATTATGCGCAAGCCATAAACAGCCTTAATAACTTTCGCTGCGAAGCGCTTCAAAAACAGGCTGACAATATCAAGCTTGCATATAAAAAAATACCCCGTCTGTCTGAAATAGATGAGCAGCTGAAAAAAAATATGAGCGATTTCATGAAAGCCTCGCTTTCTGAAGACTTCAAGCAAGAAGACGCTGAAAAATATAAAGCAACATCCCTTGACCTTCAGGCGACACGCGCCGAATTACTTTACGAAAACGGATTTTCAATAGAATTTCTCAATGTACAATACCATTGTCCGGAATGTGAAGATGAGGGATATATAAACGGCAAGATGTGTAAATGCCTTAAAAAGCTGCTTGCCGAAGAATATATGAACCACTCCAATATCTCTTCGGCCTATCGGTCAAGAACATTTAAAAACATTGATTTATCCTTATACGGCGAAAACGCCGAACAGGTTTCAAAGGTTATAGTTCCGTTCTGTAAAAATTACGTCAAAGAGTTTGGTAAAAAAAAGCAAAATCTGTTTTTCTACGGTGCGCCGGGCTGCGGGAAAACTTTTATGTCTACCGTAATAGGCACAGAGCTCATAAATAACAATGTTTTTGTTTTCTATACCCCCGCACAGGATATGATTTCTTCTTTTGAGGCGGAGAAATTCGGCAAAGAGATATCTTCTGCCGTCGAACCGGACATTTATACCGAATGCGAATTGCTTATAATAGACGATCTCGGGACAGAATTCAGCACCCAGTTCGCGGAAAGTGTTTTATACAACGTTATCAATAACCGTATAAATAAAAATCTGCCTACTATCATCAGTTCCAATTATGGTCCGGATGAATTTGACGGTATATATAACGACAGGCTTATTTCACGCTTGACCTATGAATTCACCGTGATATCATTTCCCGATATCGATCTGCGCAAACAGAAAAAAGAAAAAAAGAAGTAGAAAATAATTAAATATTGAATTCAATAAAATACATAAAAATTCGGATCACCGTTTTGGCGATCCGAATTTTATATAATAACAGAATCATTAAAGATCTACCGCATTTTGCTGTTCTGAATCCCGTAAACAACTTTTAAGACAGCCTTATCTGAAATAAATCTGCACAGCGGTTTGGGGATTTTCATTATGACTGTCGGAACTATTATAAGCTTATTTTTCATCAATTTCTTGTAAGCATATCTTACAATTCGCACAGGGTCCGCTGCAAATCCCGCAAAAGAAACTTTAGCGACCTTTTCAAATTCCGTGGAAACAGGCCCGGGGCAAAGCGCGCAAACATGTACGTCAGATTTTTCACGACGAAGTTCTTCATAGATCCCGCGGGTAAGACTGCATATGTAAGCTTTTGAGGCATAATACGAAGCAAATAACGGTCCTCCCGGCATCAATCCGGCAAGCGAGGCTGTATTAAGAATACGGCCTTTATTTCTTTTTTTGAAATCAACTAAAAATAACTTACACAAAACATGCATCGCGACAACATTTGTCTTGATCATTGTAAGCTCTTTTTCAATCGGAGTTTTGTCAAATTCCCCAAAAACACCAAATCCGGCATTGTTTATAAAAATATCTATATCTTCATCCTTAAGTTTATCATGCAATTCAACGCATTCGTCTAACCGTGAAAGATCCGCCGTGATAATCCTTACTTCAGAACCAAGTTCTTTTGCAAGTTCCTCAAGCTTCTCTTTTCGTCTCGCCACAATAATAAGGCTGTATCCTTTATTTGCCAGCATTCGCGCGAATTCACGCCCTATGCCAGAAGACGCACCTGTTATAAGCGCTAACATTTTTTCCCTCCGAATATTTTATATTTTTTTTAATAGAATTATAATGAGGTGAATTTATATGAAAAAAATCAATTGGAAAACCCTTATCACCGCACTGCTTATACCTGTCCTGACAGGAATATTGTCCGGAGTGATCTCAATGAGTTCGAATGGACGATATAATGAGCTTGAACTACCATCATTCGCTCCTCCGGGATGGCTTTTCCCTATAGTCTGGACAATACTTTACGCACTGATGGGCCTCGCATCATATTTTATAATGATAGAGCCTGAAAGCCAACAGAAAAAAGATGCTTTACGTCTTTATTATTTCCAGCTTGCCATAAATTTTTTCTGGCCGATAATATTCTTCAATCTCGGTAACGTAACAATAGCGTTCTGGTGGCTTCTGGTTTTGCTGATAGTAAGTGTAGCCACTCTTATCATGTTTTTCAAACAGGACAATCGGGCAGGATGGTTTTTTCTGCCTTATGTTATATGGCTTGCGTTTGCGGCGATACTGAATTTCGGGATAATGCAGCTCAATTAAAATAATAATAGTAACTCAGTCTGCCCATAGGAAAAGATTTACCGCTAACGTAATAATTGCATATATCGGTATACTCAACTATATTATCCGCGATTTTGAAATAAAACCCTGTTTCCTCCCCGGTCGCGCCGATGTCTTTGAGCGGGACCGCTATCTGTATATAGTTTTCATACATTGAAATCTCTGCACGGCCGACTTCCGCACCGGCAGTTCCGTCACTGTTAAGAAGATTTATACTTCCAGTTCCGTTCATCCCGGAAAAAAGAACATCAGCGGAACGATTTATAACATATTTATATCCGTTCCAACCCTGAGATTTCAACGCTCCTACGCTTAAAAACAAATTCATCCAACGGTCAGGGCTTATCATCTCTGAAGAATTGTTTCCGACAGCGGGTTCGGAAGTGGTTATCAAAAAATAAATATTATTTTCATCATTGGTCACTTTGACGCCGGTAATATTATTTACCGGCTCTTTTATTCTGTAAAGCTGCCTGTCCTCATCAGGTATCCCTCCCAATACAGGGTTATTATAACGACTTTATGTAAAATACTTTATATCGCGCTAATAATTGTTAACAATGTCCCATTGTGATATATCAGAAGCAGAAGAAACGTCAATTGTTGTTTTACAGGGCTTTGACATTTCTTTATTCAAACCTTTATATCTACGTATATTTGATATAAGCTGTAAATAAAAACTATCCTCAAAACCGCCCGTCACCGGTTCAATATCCCTGGAAAACTCCGCATTGTACTGGTCACAAAAATACATTACATTTCCTGCTTCAACGCTGTTTAATTTTGATACAGTCCATTCGTTCCAACCAGTCACAAATACGTTTTCAGCGCCTTTGTCAAGAGCGATATCCCACTGTCTCTGAAAATTCTGCCCCATACCGTATGTATCCTCATTACGATTTCCTTCCGCATCCATACCCCTGCCCCAATTGTTTCCGGTCCGTGGAGGAACTGTGTACGGAGTGACAGGCGCAAACGAAAACCCACCGTTTCTGTGCTGGGCGACCGAAACACAAATAGTTTTATCAGCATGCATATACGGTTCAAAAACCCATTCTATCCAAGGAAAACCCTGGTATCCGTATTCATCAAGAAGGCCCCATTCGCCTTGTTGAGGCCAGTATGACGGACGTACATCCATATTTGCCGCAACTTCATCGGAAGGATAATCTCCCACGATAAAAGGTTTGCCGTCAGGAGCGTAATACAGATCTCCGTATTTTGCCGTATACAACGAATTAGAATATAACGTTTCATAAAGAGTATCCATAGTTGACGAAGAATGAAAATGTGTGTAAAAACCTATCTGAGGGACATCCCATCCGGCATCCTTGTACTTTCGCAAAGCCTTCAAAACAGTAAAATAAGAATCCTGATAAGTTTCCGCGTTCGAAACATCAAACAGCATATAATCCACGCCGGCGGAAGATAACATCTCTATATGCCTATTGACTACCCATGTTTCTCCGGATCTGTAATAACCGAACACAGGTTTACCCCAGAAAAACGTCATACCGAATCCATAAGCCGAATACAGAACATCTTCTTCTCGTCCCTCAGCAATAAGTTCCGTTATATCGTAGATCTGGTTTTGTGCTGATGGAATATGAGGTCCAACTGCAAGAAAATAAAAAATACCGACATCTTTTCCGTCATCAAAACCGGAAACCGGTTCAAATGTCCTGCCGTACATATCAACGCCGCACAAATAATTGAAATTCCGTCCGTCCGCATACGTATCGGCTGAATCAGAAAAACAAACATCTTCAACCATAGTATAGAAATACGTTTCCTTCTCACGATATGATACAGTCACGGTTTTCTGTCCTCCCGTGTCAGACGAAAATCCGGAAACTTCCGTGTCTGAAAGATCAATAAGCTCAATCACACCAGAAGCATACTTTGCAAATATTTTTCCCCCGTCCGGAATAAATTTTTCATTTATCCCGTATTCCGTTTTAACAGGAAGTACGCACATATCAACAGACACGACATCGCCCTTATCAGAAAGTGAAGCAATCAGTATATCTCTTGCTATATCCGTTACAGGCTTTTCTCCGTCGCAAAGAATATTTTCGCGCGCAGCGCCGCTCAGCTCTCTTTTACCGACAGCTTTTTGAAGAACATAACGCGCATCAGTAGTGGTGATTTTACCGTCAAGATCCGTATCATTATATATTTTTTCCCCTATAATACCTACATAACCGACAGCAACTCGGTTCGAAACCACCATCGAATAACTTTCAGAAGAAACAGAGGAAAGGATAAACTCATATAAGCCGCAATACGCCTCGGCTGAAACATCAAACACAACGGTACAAACATTTTTACAATAATCACGAGGGAACGTCAGCTTGATTCCCTCCTCGATTTTCTCCGCCGTCGCTCCCTGTATACTTTCATACGAAAAAGTATAGATATCATAACCCAAGATAAATTCCGTACCAGAACTTTTCTGTCCCGTAAAACAAACAATATCAATACTCACATTGCTTCCGACATACGAGTAATCGGCCGAAATATACGAATCCTGTGGTTCGGCGCCAAAGACTAACAATGAAAAAGCGGTAACAAATGCGAAAAAAAACAATGCGAAAACAATTTTTTTCATAGAACTCATCCTTATAAAAACCCTGAAATAATATATTATCCGCACCTACATAATAGCATATTTTGTATTCTATTTCAATAAAAAAGACATATCACGCCGTTTTTCGTGATATGTCCACAATAAAAATCATTAAGCTTTGTACATTCTAACAATTTTGAACGTAAATTATTTTTTCGCAGTCTGTTTTTTCTCTCCCTTGATTATCGGAGAAAGATATTTATAACATATAAACGTAATAACAACACTTACCATACATTTAAGGAATGTAAACGGAAGATTACACACCAACAACGCCGTCCACAGATCCGTTACAAAAGGATATATGTTATGATAGGCGTTTATAATTGTATCCATAGGCATCATTAAAAACATTGAGTAAAGAGGATAAATTATAAAATAATTTGAAAATACACCTATAACAGACATTAATACGGCGCCAGTGACAGAACCGATCAAAGCTCCTATACGAGACTTTTTATACTTATAGACCAAACCTGCGGTAAAAACAAAAACGGAACCCAAAATAAAATTAGACAGTTCGCCAATCCCCATTGTTGAGGATAAGAAACAATGTAAAACGTTTTTCACCAAACAAACAATCACTCCCCACAACGGACCTACGGCAAACGCAGTAATAAGAGCGGGGAGCTCTGAAAAATCAAGCTTTATAAAAGAGGGAACAAGCGGAACGGGAAACTCTAAAACCATCAATATAAAGCCTACTACACCGAAAATCGCCGTAACGACCATCTTCCTGAGCAACTCTGAATGTGTTTTTTGCATTGAAAAACAACTCCTTTGATATTTTTGCAATGCAATTGAAAAAACCCTCTGTTTCGCAGAGGGTTTAAGCCGTCAACAAAATGACAAAGCTTTTTTCATCCGGACTTTCGGCAATAAAAATACAGCCACCGTCGGTACGGGAATTTCACCCGTTCGGCTCCGGATAACCCGAAGTTCGCGGACTCTGACCGCCGGTAAGGAATTTCACCTGACCCCAAAGCATTGCTTGATAACAGTATATACCATGTATTTTATTTTGTCAATATATTTCATAAAAAGTTGCCCAAATCCCCTTTACAAAAATCTTGTATTTTGGTATAATAATTTAGAATAAAGTAATAAGTTGTCTTGCAGACGACATGCTTTGACAACACGGTATATTCGCGCATAACGCAGACAGCGTTTATTTTTTCACAGATATCAGGTATTATAAGCCAGCCATGAGGTAAAAATATGATTGAAAAGCTGAAAAATATTTCAGACAGATACAATGAAATAAATGAAAAACTTGCCGATGCCGGAATTATTTCGGATATAGCCCAATACAAAGCTTTAATGAAAGAGCATAAGAATCTTGAACCCATTATTGTAAAATACAATGAATACAAAAAAGCCGTTTCAGCGGCGGAAGAGGCTAAAGAACTTCTCAATCAGCCGCAGGATAAAGATTTTAAAGACCTCCTTGAAGCAGAGGTTGCTGAAAATAAACAAATTATCGAAAAACTCGAAAACGAAATCAAGATACTGCTCTTACCCAAAGATCCTAATGATGAACGCGGAGTAATACTGGAAATACGCAGCGGCGCGGGAGGAGAAGAGGCCGCGCTTTTCGCAAACTCACTTTACAGGATGTATTCAATGTATGCAGAATCCAAAGGCTTCAAAACAGAAATTCTTTCTCTAAATGAAACAGAGCTCGGTGGAATCAAAGAAATCTCATTTTCCATTGAAGGCGAAGGCGCCTACAGCCGTCTTAAATTTGAAAGCGGAGTCCATCGTGTACAGAGAGTCCCCGAAACAGAAAGCCAGGGAAGGATCCATACATCCACGGTGACTGTTGCAGTGCTTCCGGAAGTTGATGAAGTTGAGTTTGAGATAAATCCCGCCGATCTCATAATAGAAACACATCGCTCAGGCGGGGCCGGAGGACAGCATGTCAATAAGACCGAATCCGCGATACGGATTATCCATGTTCCTACAAATACGATAGTAGATTGTCAGGATGAACGCAGTCAGCATAAAAACAAAGAAAAAGCAATGAAAATACTCCGTTCCCGTATTTATGAAAGTATGCTTGAAGAACAAACGAAAGAAATTTCCGCTGAAAGACGAAGTCAGGTCGGGACGGGAGACAGAAGTGAAAGGATCCGGACATACAATTTTCCTCAAGGAAGAGTAACAGACCACAGGATAGGGTTGACTCTTTATAAAATCCTGCAGATAATGGACGGAGACCTTGACGAAATCATAGACGCGCTTATTACGACCGACCAAGCGAAAAAACTGGCTTCAGGTGAGTAAAAGATATTTTCTGGGCTTTATTGAAAGGAAACTTAAAATGGACGAAAACAATAATATAATAGGAACGGTTTCCGCCTCAAACAAACCATCAATGCGAAAAAAAACCGTGTATAAATACGTCAAAACAATTCTGAAATATTTTTTTACGTTCTTTTTTATCGGAATTTTATTTACCATGATAACGGCAATCTTCCCGATATTCCCGTTTCAACTGCAGACAAAAGAAGACCTTGATCCCATCAAATTCGGAGTCCCGTTCAAATTTCTCGAAATGACTCCTGACTCCGAAACAATTGATTCGTTTAAGAACGAAAAAGATATAGCGTCGTCCTTTTTTTTTCCAAGATACGGTCTATACGAATTTAATATCATATGGTGGAAAGTTTTTGCAAATATCATGATATGCGGTGCATTTTTTGCGTTTGTATATTTCTTTTTTACCTATCTCAAAAAAATTGCAAAAAAAGTACTTCTCTTTTTACTGCTTGGCTTTGTCGCGGCGGCAATATCCACGTATATACCGAAAAAATTCGAAATTGATGAGCTTTCGCCCATGAATTTCGGGGGGGTTATTCCTTTTTTGGAACAAACACCGAATAAGAGTATCTATACTTCCGACAGGGAAAGGTTGGAAAGGTATCTTTCTTCTCAACCGCTAACACCTCGATTCGGATCATACACATCGCACATCGTGATATGGAAACTCATACTGTCATCCGCTATAAACGGAGCTATAATAGCCGGGGTATGGTATTCTTTGCGTTTAATCAAACGTCTAATCACCGGAAAAGAAGCCGAGCCCAAAGAACCTAAAAAAACAAACAAAAAGGCTCTTATTTTACCCTACGAACCTGAAAATTCCACATTGCATCTAAAAAATTCGGAAAACCCTCTTGACAAATCGAAAAAATAATGTATAATAATGTATGTGTCTTTCTCAATACCTTATTAAGTTTTTTATCAACTGTATACAGGAAATTTTGTGAGACAGAAAAAAGCGGTGACGTATTCTAACGGACTTATTCAGTATAAATCCACACCGCGTATTATTGCGGAATTGTGTAATGGTAGCACGGCAGACTCTGACTCTGTTTGTCTGGGTTCGAATCCTAGTTCCGCAGCCAACACAGGGCTTGGAGCAGATTACGCTCTGGGCCTTTTTATTGTCCGCGAAAGAATAATTTTTCCCTATTGCCCGGAAATTACGCCGGATTATTTATTAGCATACAACCTTCGTCAAAATAAAATGAAATATTATACGAAAGAGATTTAATATGCGAGAATTTTATGCTTCCGATGATATAAATGCGAAAGCCGTAAATGACTTTTTTTTCGACAGTCTGAAAAAAGACAACCATATCCATGCCATATCTATATATAAAAACGGTGAAAAAAAACTTGAATTTGCCCCTTTCCCCTATTCTCTTTTTCACAAGAGAGAAATATATTCCCTTTCCAAAAGCTTTACATCCGCAGCGATAGGCGCGGCCTGGGACGAGGGCCTGATAAATCTTGATGAACGGCTTATCGATATATTTCCCGACAAACTCCCGAATAAAATCAGCCCTAACCTCGAACAAATGACGGTGCGGCACTGCCTTATTATGAACACAGGACATGAGTCCTGTGTAATGAAAGAAATGTATGACTCTCCTGATCCAGCGAAAGCTTTTCTATCCTGTGAGGTCAAATACACTCCCGGAACACATTTCCTTTACAATACCGGAGCTTCATGTATGCTTGCCGCAATACTTGAAAAAAAGACGGGACGAAAATTATATGACTATGCATCGCAAAAAATTCTCGAACCGTTAGGAATAACAAAAAGCCGATGGACAGAATGCGCCGGGAATGTAAACGAAGGAGGTATAGGTCTTCATATCAGTTGCGCCGATATCACGAAATTCGGGCTAATGCTTGCTAACAGAGGAATTTCCGGGAATAAACGGATTTTATCGCAAGAATGGATTGAAGCAGCAGGCGCGGTACAAACAGATAACACCATAAACGGAGACAGCGGAACAGGCAACTGGACAAGCGGATACGGATTTCAATTTTGGCGGACAGCGAGAGACGGATATCGCGGTGACGGGCTTAAAGGGCAGCTTTGCATGATAATGCCTAAAAATAACGCCGTTGTCAGCATTGTAGCGTGCACAAGAAATATGGAAGAGGAAATCGCAGATACCGTTACTCTTGTAGAAAACCTTATCGGTAAAAGTAACGAAGAGATAAATATTCCCGATTATCCTCCTCTCTTCATGAAAGATAAGACTTTGCCGGAATACATAGGAAAAACAATAATAGCCGATAAAAACCCTCTTAAAATCACTTCCCTCCACATAGACAAAACAGACTCGGGGATAGCGGCAACCATTTACAACGGAAGTACACGTCAAGTCCTGTACGCCGGAAACGGGATCTGGGAGGAAAGTTATCTAAGAATGCCTGCTGCAGTACCCAAAATACTTGATTTTATGGATCCGTATCAAATTGAAGATATTCACACCGCAGCATCATTCACAATCGAAAACAATGCGCTTGTACTTAAAATCAAACATCTTTCGGACCCACACACGGTATATATAAAAGTCACACAAAACAAAAACCGTATTTGCGCGCATTTTGAAACGGAATGGATGCCGGAAATGCTTCCTGATGACGCAAAAATTATCGGCGCTACGATAAAATAAACGAAAACCTTTATCATGATACATCCGCTTACTTTCCATAAATCAAACAATGACTATGAATAACAAAAAAACCGGAGCTCCTTAATGCCCGGTGCTAATAAGGCAGTAAAATGTAGAGAAGATGGTGTAACCCGCTATGCGGCGGGTTACACCGTTTTCTTTTTATGCAGTGAGCTGTTTCGGTATCTGTGATGTGCTTCGCATCTGTTCCATCATTTTTCGGATTTCCTGCTCGTCCGGTAAACTCACCAGCCCCACCGCTGTAAAATAGATGTCAACCTTCACCGCTTTTCGGGCGTGCTTCTTTTCCGGATTGTGCACCTCAATGCGACGAATCAGCTTGTTGACGATTGTCGGCGTAAGCTCTTTCATGTCGGTAAATTCCCGTAGCCCCTGTAAAAGCAGGCGCATATCCACCGATTTCTGCTCCATTTCGGATAGCTGCTTTTCTTCCTCATTTACCTTTTCCAGCAGTTCCTTCTGCTCGGATTCATATTCCGCCGCCATCCTCGAATAGCGTTCATCCGACAGCTTCCCGATCACATTGTCCTCGTAAATCCGGCTGAACAGCTTGTCCAGATCGGCGATCCGCTTTCTGCTGCTTTCTATGGAAAGCTTCAATTCCTGCTGCCGTTTTTTCTGGAACTCCCCACATTTCTGCTTCTGCATATAGAGGAATACCGACTCATAGCAGCGCACAAAATCCGCCAAACCCGCAACCGCTTCCTTCACAATCATTTCTAGGACCACATCCCGGATAAAATGAATCGTACAGCTTCCTCTGCCGTCCTTGTAGTTGGCGCAGCGGAAAAATTCCTGATTGCGTTTGAGTGATTTGGCGGCGCAGAAGTGTAATTTTGATTTGCAGTCCGCACAGAATACCAGTCCTGAAAATAAGCTGCTTTTACCTGTCTTGGTATTGCGCCTTTTGTTTTTTCTAAGTTCCTGCACCCTCAGCCATACATTCTCATCAATAATTGCTTCCTGCGTATTTGGAATGATCTGATATTCCTCTTTCGGATTCTCAATCACCTTATGCACCTTGTAGCTGACCGTAGAAGATTTCCCGTTTACCGTACAGCCCGTGTACTGCCTGTTGTCCAGAATATACTCTACTGTGCTTTCACACCAGCCATAGATATTTGCCGAAACAGGGTTGCTCGTCTTTCTTCCTACAGAATGAAAGTAGGCGGTGGGAACGAGAATTTTTTCCCGTTCCAGCTGCTTTGCGATCTGTGTCGGACCTCTTCCGGCAAGGCAGAGAGCAAATATTTTTCTCACCACCTGCGCCGCAGGCTCGTCGATATACCACTGTTCTTTGTCTCCTTCGATCTTCTTGTATCCGTAGGCGACAGTAGAAGCAACCCGCCTGCCCTGTGAGGCTTTCAGCTCATTGACCGCACGGATTTTCTTGCTGGTCTGCGCCGCATACCACTCGTTGAAGATGCTGTAAAAGGGTAGCATTTCCATTCCTTCGCCGGTTGTGGAATTGATATTTTCCTGTATGGCGATAAAGGTAATGCCAAGAGATGGATAGACCACCTGCGTCAGCCTGCCCATCTCAACCTGCTCACGGCCGAAGCGGGATACATCCTTTACGATGATCGTCCCGACCTCTCCGTTCTCCGCCATTCTCTGCATCCGCTGAAAATCCGGTCTTTGAAA
>CALWNV010000051.1 GCA_944382895.1 uncultured Clostridia bacterium
ATAAGTCGATTTTTTGAAAAAAAAATGCCTAAAGACACCATTGTTCCGTGTATGGTAGAGTTCGGGGGAAAAAAGACCAACCTGAATTGCTTTGTGGACAGCGGGAATATGCTGCGTGAAGCGGTGTCGGGGTTGCCGGTCGTGCTTATTGAGAAAAATAAACTTAAAAAAATCGTGGATATTGATGAAAACGGCAACCTTGATAAAAGCAGAAACGGAGAGATTTATACTAAGTTCCGCCTTATACCGTATACAGGTGCGGGGGGAAAAACAGGTTTGCTTGAAGCGTTTAAGCCGGATAGGTTTGTTGCCGGGAACAGGGAGTATGATGTTGTAGTGGCAGTGAACGGGGCAATCAAAGGCGACGGGTCATATGAAGGTATAATCCCTGTATTAAAATAGCGGTATATCGGAATGTTTTGTTAAATACTGATAGAAGCGATAAATTTATTTGAAAAAGAGGTATCGAAAATGAAAAGCACGTTCGCTGTTCTTCGCCATGCGTTGTATAAGAGCGCTGTCTCCAAAAAACTGGCCGAACTTTTTTGTACGGAGATATTTTATATCAACGGCGCGGACAGACTTCCTCCTCCCCTTGACGCGCAAAGAGAAGCGGAGTTGATGTCGTGTCTCGACGGGGAGGAAGGGGTTGAGGCAAGAAAAGAACTTATTGAGCATAATCTTCGTCTTGTGGTCTATATTGCCCGTAAATTTGAAAATACCGGAGTCTTTATTGAGGATCTGATTTCTATAGGTACGATAGGGCTTATCAAGGCCGTGAACACTTTTTGTCCCAATAAAAATATAAAGCTTGCTACATACGCGTCACGCTGTATTGAAAATGAGATATTGATGTATTTGAGAAAGACCGCACACCGTAAGACAGAGATATCTATCGACGAACCTCTTAACGTGGATCGTGACGGCAATGAACTTTTGCTCAGCGATGTTCTCGGGACCGACTGTGACGAGGTCTCTCACGATATCGAAACTGAGATGGAGGTGGAAATACTTAATAAAGCCCTTAAAAAGCTCAATAAACGCGAGAGGGAAATAACCGAGCTTCGTTTCGGCCTGAACGGCGGGAAAGAATATACTCAAAAGGAAGTTGCAGATATTTTGGGGATTTCACAGTCATATATATCGAGGCTTGAAAAAAAGATTCTGATAAGACTTAGAAAAGAGATAGAAAATATTTTTTGATATTTTAACATAATAAAACCATGATATAAAAATTGGATATTTATAAATGGAGGTACAAGTGTGTATAGATCCGGGGAAAGAAAACCATTGCTTTCCCCGGATAAAAAATTTTCAGAACTGTTGTTTAATAGGATCGGGGATATGTTATGTTCTCAAGTTTTATAAGTTGTCGGTTGAAAATAAAAATTTATTAAATATGCCGACAGATATTATTTAATAAAAATTTTTCAAAAGGGGCTTGAAATAAAAGTTTATATGTATTAAAATTATAAAAGGATGAGAGAAAGAAGTGTGTGTGTTGAGAAAAATATTTGTTTCTTTGATTTTATTTTTATTGATGTCTTGTTCTTTATGTTCTTGTTCAAATAATAAAGAAGAAGTTGTCGATATAAAAATTGATGATGACTGTATAGTCGGTTCCGGATATGATTTGATTCAGGCAAAAGAGCCTGAACCGGGGGATATGATTGTTACATTTTATACGAGTGAGGGAATTATAAGAGCGGTTTTATATCCGGACAAGGCACCTAAAGCGGCCGAGAATTTTATAAAGCATGTTCAAGACGGTTATTATGACGGTGTTAAATTCCATCGTATAATACCGGGATTTATGATACAGTCGGGAGATCCGACGGGCTCCGGTTATGGCGGGGAAAGTATATGGGGCGGAAAATTTGAGACGGAGCTTCCTGAAGATTTGTATCATTTCCGCGGGGCTCTTGCTATGGCACGAGAGACAGAGTTGGATACTAACGGAAGTCAGTTCTATATCGTGCAGAACCCTTCCCTCGACGTTTCAGAAATTTCTGCTACAGGGATTGTAAGACGTGCGTATCTTGATTTTGGAGGATATCCATTTCTTGATGATATGAAATATACGATTTTCGGTCAAGTGTTTCAAGGTCTTGACGTCGTTGATGCTATCGCTGCGAAAGGTTCTGCGTCAGGGACCCCGTCAGAAACCGTTGTGATAGAAAAAATTTCCATTACGGAATATAAACTGAATATAACGGAATATAAATGATAGGAGAATGTGATATGAAAAAGATTCAGGTAACGATTTGGAACGAGTGCATCCACGAGAAATCGGAGCCGGTCGTTCAGGCTATCCACCCGAACGGCCTGCATAATACTCTTAAAGCGGGGCTTGAATGTCCTGAGTTTGAAATCAGAACGGCAACACTTGATGAGCCGTGTCAGGGTCTGCCTGACGATGTTCTGAACTCAACAGATGTCCTTCTTTGGTGGGGTCATGCAGGTCATGAGCTTGTGGAGAACGAGCTTGTGGAGAAGATATGTACAAGAGTTAATGACGGTATGGGACTGATAGTTCTTCATTCCGGACATCACAGCAGGATATTCAGAAGAATGACCGGAACAAACTGTAACCTCAGATGGCGTGAGGAAGGCGAGAGATGTGAGGTGTCTACGGTTCTTCCTTCTCATCCTATCGCAAAAGACGTTCCTCTTATGTTTGATATTGAGCATGAGGAGATGTACGGCGAGCCTTTTGTTATCCCAAATCCGGATGAAGTTGTATTTATAAGTTGGTTCCAGGGAGGAAATGTTTTCCGCAGCGGAGTGACATTCCACAGAGGAACCGGAAAAATCTTTTATTTCCAGCCCGGCCATGAGACATATCGTTCATATTATAATGAAAATGTCCTTAAGGTTATACATAATGCGATCAAATGGGCGTATAATCCTGAACCCGCTAATATTCCCTGCGTCTGGGAAAATAAATCCAGAATTCCGTTTACGGTGGACGAATCTCTCGGCGGTCTTACGCATCATCCTGATCCCGTGAAATAAATTCTTTTTTGTTTGTAACTTGAAAAATAGAAAGACGGAGGCACAAAAATGAAACTCGGAGTTTTAACTGTTTTACTCGGTGATCAGCCGTTTGATAAAGCATGCGAGTATCTGGCTAAACAGGGTGTGCAGGCTCTTGAGATAGGTTGCGGAGGATTTCCCGGTAAAGCCCATGCGGATCCTGATATACTTCTTAATGATGAAAAAGCGTTTAAGGATTTCAAGAAAACTATCGATAGATACGGGTTTGAAATCTCCGCGTTTAGTTGTCATGGAAACCCTGTACATCCCGATATAAATGTTGCGACAAAAGCAGATGAGGATTTTAAGAAGGCTGTTTTGCTCGCGGAAAAAGCGGGCGTTTCCAGAGTATGTACTTTTTCCGGATGTCCCGGAGATACTCAGTTTGCAAAATATCCCAATTGGGTTACATGCCCGTGGCCTGATGATTTTCTGAAAATTCTTGATTATCAGTGGAACGAATGTCTTGTTCCGTATTGGAAAAAAGCCTCGGCATTCGCAAGGAAACACGGCGTGGATAAAATATGTTTTGAGATGCATCCCGGTTTTTGCGTATATAACCCGGAGACACTTCTCAAGCTCAGATCCGCGGTCGGCCCTGAAATCGGGGCGAATTTTGATCCCAGCCATCTTTTCTGGCAGGGGATAGATCCAGCCAGAGCGATTATAGCGCTTAAAGACTGTATGTTCCATTTCCATGCAAAAGATACCCGTATCGATCCTTATAACACAGCGGTAAACGGTGTTCTCGATACAAAAAATTATGGTGATATAGAGAATCGTGCATGGGTATTCAGGACAGTGGGATACGGGCATGACGATAAGGTGTGGAAAGACATTGTTTCAGCTTTGCGCACTATTGATTATGATTTTGTTATGTCGATTGAACATGAAGACGGTCTTATGTCTCCGAATGAAGGACTTAAAAAAGCGATAGAGTTTCTTAAAGACGCAATGACTTTTGAAGATAAAGGCGCTATGTACTGGGCGTGATTATAGGTATATTGTGATTTCTGTCTCCCGGGAGAATTCTCCCGGGAGATTCTATGTTGGTGCAAAAAACGTAAAAGGTATTGAAAATACTGTAAAAATATGATATAATTACTGAAAAGGCGGGGATTTTGTATTTTGTGTGGATCACCGCTGAAAATAATACGGCATGGAGGAAAAATGCGTACAATAAATTCTTCACAGATCGAGGCTCTTGTCAGGGATTTGTTTATCGATGCCAATTACGCTCTTCCAAATGATGTGGAACATCTTTTGCGTGAAGCAAGCCTGAACGAAACTTCTGAAGTTTGTAAAAATGCCCTTTGCGGTTTGTGCGACAATCTTGAATTATCGCGTAAACTCGATGTACCTGTTTGTCAGGATACGGGAATGGCGGTTGTTTTTATTGATTTAGGTCAGGATGTCCGTATAGAGGGAATGCTTCTTGATGAGGCTGTGAATTCGGGTGTCAGGAAGGCTTATGAGGAAGGTTATTTACGTAAATCTGTCGTAGCGGACCCTTTGCGGAGGGTAAATACAAACGATAATACGCCCGCAATTATACATCTTCGTCTTGTTCCTGGTGAAAATATTAAAATAACAGCAGTACCTAAAGGTTTCGGAAGTGAAAATATGAGCAGGCACAAAATGTTTACTCCCGCTGCTTCTGAGGAAGATATACTTTTATTTATTGTTGACACTGTCTTAAAAGCGGGGTCTAACCCCTGTCCGCCCGTTATTGTCGGTGTCGGGATAGGCGGGAATTTTGAGTACAGCGCTTATCTTGCGAAAAAAGCGCTTATCAGAGATGTATCCGAAAGGCATCAGGATGTATTTTATGCACGGCTTGAAGAAGAAGCTTTGAAAAAAATAAACATGACCGGGATAGGTGCCCAGGGTTTTGGCGGCGACATAACAGCGCTTGCCGTAAACATTGAGACTGCGCCTACGCATATCGCGGGCCTTCCGGTTGCGGTCAATATGGGTTGCTGGGTCAACAGACATAAAACCGGGATGATATGACCGAGGTTTGGGGAATTTTCAGAAAAGAGGATGAGCAAATGGGAACATTCAGTCCGGCGGATATTCTTATACCACAGAATATTGAATTTGAAAAATGGAGTGTTGTAGCGTGTGATCAGTATACTTCTGACAGAAAATACTGGAAAGAGGTTGAAAAAGAGATAGGCGATTCTCCTTCCGCGCTTAAAATAATACTTCCTGAGGTTTATCTTGATGATGGTGATACAAAACAACGTATTGAAAATATAAATTCCGAAATGAGAAAATATCTTGAAAACGATCTTTTTTTTGAATATAAAGATTCTTTTATATATACGGAGCGTATTTTCCGTAACGGGAAGATCAGGAGAGGTATCATAGGTAAACTTGATCTTGACGATTATTCATACATCGTCGGGGAGGAAACGCCTGTACGAGCGACAGAAGGAACTGTTTTAGAGCGTATACCTCCTCGTGTGAAAATACGAGAAAATGCGCCTCTTGAGATTCCTCATATCATGGTTCTTATCGATGATGAGGAGGACATTGTCATTTCTGCCGCAAAAGCGGGTACAGAAAAAACCGTTTATGATTTTGAACTGATGAAGGGCGGAGGGCACATAACGGGAAAGACGGTTAGTGAAAAAGGTAAGAAAGAAATTCTTGCCGCGATTGAAAAGCTTACCTTACCTTCTGTTTTCTCAAAAAAATACGGAGTGAAAAATAAAAAACCTCTCGTTTTCGCGGTAGGCGACGGTAATCACAGTCTCGCAACCGCCAAGGCATGTAAAAGCAGATATGCGCTAGTGGAACTTGTGAATCTTCATGACCCGTCACTCGTTTTTGAACCTATCCATAGAGTAGTTTTTGATACGGATCCTGTTAAAATGCTTGATGAGCTTGTGTCGAAATCCGGTGACATCGGGCTCAGTATCGATGATTCGGTATCTTCTGATGCGAAACAGATTTTTTTGGTATTGTACGGAGAAAACAGATTTTATGTCAATATCAGAGAGCCGGTAATGAATCTTGCGGTAGGTACACTTCAGAATTTTTTGGATGGTTATCTTGGGGAAAATAAAGGACGGCTCGATTACATACATGGCGATGATGTCGTTTTGCGCCATATTAAAGAATCTTACTCGAATATCGGGTTTCTTCTTCCGGCAATTGATAAAAAAGATTTGTTTATGACTGTTATATGCGACGGGGCGCTTCCTCGAAAAACATTTTCAATGGGGCATCCGTGGGAAAAACGTTATTATCTTGAAGCGCGAAAGATATAAATATTCCTGATGAAAGAGGGACGGCGCCGTACTGAACGGCGCCGTGAAGCAAAAAAGAGTATATGGGGTTTATGAAGGGAGTAACATCGGAAAAGAACCGATGTAAAACACAAGTATATTATAGCAAAGCTTTTTATTTCTGTAAAGGGGTTTTTCCCCTGAATCGTTCGACAAAGTTCGCATGTAAAGCCTTATGATAAGCGGGATTGCGCTTACAGACAAGTAAAAATATATGGCAGATAGATTATGACTTTTGCTGGAATATGACCTGTCTGATCAGTAATTGTTTTTATAAAAATAATATTAGGAATTTGAGGCTTGATTTTTACGCTTAAAGGTGCTATAATATTAAAACCGAGCGTAAATATACAGTAGACTGTCAACAGGGAGATGCTTTAATGCCCGAAAAGAAAAAGCGCGAAGGGTTTATTTACGGGGCGATCATACTGTCGCTTTCCGGTGTACTTGTTAAGCTGATAGGCGTTTTTTTTAAGGTTCCTCTGACCAATATGGTCGGAGCCGCCAATATGAGCCACTTTTCCTCGGCGTTCGTGGTCTATAATCTGATGCTGTCCATCGCGACTTCCGGCCTTCCGGTCGGGATTTCGGCTATGGTATCGTCATCTCTTGCAACAGGTAAATACCGGGATGTAAAAACCTTGATGCGTTCGGTTACTGTGATATTTGTGTCTTTCGGTTGTCTTCTTACTGTTCTCGGTCTTGTGTTTGCCCCGAATATTGCTGTGTGGATGAACAGTGAAGATACCGTTTATTGCGTCCGCGCGATTGTTCCGGCGATTTTGTTTATGTCTGTGATTTCTGTATTGCGCGGATTTTTCCAAGGCTATAATAATATGACCCCTACAGCTATCTCAAATATTATTGAAGCTCTTGTAAAGCTTACGGCTGGTATCGGGTTAGCGACTTATTTCAAACATATCGGTATGCCGGGACCTGTAGTCGTTTCCGGAGGTATTTGGGGTATCACTCTCAGTACCGTTGTTTCAATGATTTATCTGATATTGAGATATGCATTCCGCAGTAAAACTTATAGGCTGACGATTTCTGAATTTAATCGAGACACCTTGACTCCGCGTTCTGTTTTGCTGAAAAGGTTTTTTGCTATCACCATACCTATTCTTCTCTCGTCCGTGACTGTTCATCTTATGGGTATGATTGATTCAGCGTGTGTGATTCAGATTCTTAAAAATTACGACGGCGGTCTTGCCGAAGCCCAACGCTTATGGGGGGCTTACAGCACGATGTCTTTAACGATATTCAATCTTCCGTCTTATATAGTGATAAGCATAGGTGTCAGCCTTGTTCCTTCGATTTCAGGCGCATTTGCGAAAAAAGACAGCCCAAGATTGAGATATCATTTTGATAATGCGCTTAAATATTCTTCAATAATTTCTTTTGCGTGTGCTTTTGGTCTTTGTGCTGTTGCGAAAGCGACAATCATTTTGTTTTTTGGTGAGGAGGATGCGGATATCGCTTCGCAGTTGTTGGAGATTATTTCTTTTGCTCTTGTTGCAGTAGGTCTTACAAATGTTACCGGATATATTCTGCAGGCAATAGGCAAGGCCACTCTTTCAATAATCTCCGTTGCAACCGGCGCGCTGGTCAAAACGGTTACTACCGTGACACTGCTTTGTTTTCCCACGGTGGGTATTTTCGGAGCTCCGATCGCCACAAATGTCGCGTATCCGGTAATGCTGATTATGAACTTTGTGTTTATAAACAAAAACCTTCATCTTTTGCCTGATATAAAGGATGTGTTTTTAAAGCCTTTAATTGCTGGTTTCGGATGTTTTGTGAGCGCGAAAATATTTACGTTCGTTTTTGAAAAATTTTTACCGGAAAAAATAGCGCTTTTCCCTGTTATTTTATTAGCAGGAGTTGTATATTTTGTCCTAATTTTAGCTATTAAATTGGTAACAATTAACGAAATTAAGCAAGTAATGAAAAAAAACAAAAAGAATTCTTGAAAAACATTTAAGGATAGTGTAAAATGATAGATATAAAAGAGATGCTTGAAAAGCAAAAGTATGATTTCTCCGATCTTGTTCGGATAATGAAAATACTCAGAACAAAAGATACCGGATGTCCTTGGGATATAGAGCAGACACATAAATCTATACGCAATAATTTTATTGAGGAAGCGTATGAGGCGGTGGAGGGTATTGATACAGGTAACGATACTCTTTTGTGCGAGGAACTCGGCGACGTGCTTTTGCAGGTCGTTTTTCATGCAGAGATAGCTTCAGATGACGGAGCGTTCGATATAAATGACGTTACTGACGGAATATGTAAAAAGCTTATTTTACGTCATCCCCATGTTTTTGGGAGCGTTACTGTCGCGGATTCCGGCGAAGTCCTCGATAATTGGGATAAGATAAAGCGTAAAGAGAAAAACCAGAAGACACTTTACAAAGCGGTTGACGATATAGCCAGAACTATGCCTTCACTTATGCGTATTCAGAAAATAAGGAAAAAGTGTGAGAAAGCCGGAAGTCTCTCAGTAAGTTGTGCAAGTGCGGTTTCTGTGATTGAGCATGAGCTTGAAAATGTACGAGAGAGCGGGACAAGCCCTGAATGTATATCTGAGATGTTATGTTCGGTATGTGATATTGCCCGGAAAAATAATATTGACGCGGAGCAGGCGCTTTATGAAAAGTGTGAAAAGCTTATAGATTCTCAAAAAACAGGCTGAAAAGTCCGGATATATTTTCAAAATTGATTTATTTGAGGTTTATCCGGCGTAAACTTTGTTGATAGTTATATTATCGTAACTTAATAAATTATAATTAAAAAGGAGTTTAGACACACCATGAACAAGAATTTGTTAGTATCTGAAGTTGCCGAAAAGGTCGGTCTCTCAAAGAAGGATACAGCAGCGGTTATTGAAGCTACAATTGAATCGATCACCGAAGCTCTCAAAAAAGGTGATAAAGTTCAGTTTGTAGGTTTTGGTTGCTTTGAAGTCCGTAAGAGAGCTGCAAGAGAAGGCAGAAATCCGCAGGATCCTGGGAAGAAGATAAAGATTCCTGCGTCTAAGGTCCCCGTTTTCAAAGCCGGAAGAGCTTTGAAAGAAAGTGTAAAATAATTTTTTAAGTGTTTGCGCTTTGCGCCCCTAAAAAGGGGCGCAAAGCGGGTATGCTTTTTAGTATTCAATAAGTAATTTGTATGAGATTGGATAAATTCTTGAAAGTTTCACGCATAATCAAAAGGAGAACTGTTGCAAATGAAGCTTGTAACGGTTCAAGGATTAAAGTTAACGATAAGATAGCTAAACCTTCCCATGAAGTTAAGGCGGGGGATATAGTAGAGGTAATGTTCGGTGACAATTCAATGAAATTCGAGATTTTACGTATTACGGAACATATCTCAAAAGACTCCGCGGGAGATTTATATCGAGTATTGGGATAAAATCATATTTTTCACTTATACGGCATATACATTATTATAAGAGCGCTACGCGATTTTAATGTTTAGTATTATGCCGTTGCCTGTATTTATACGAAATTTCTGTTTTGGGCGTTTTGCGGTATGGATTTCAGGGGTGAGGAATATGGCAGAAGAAAAGAAAAAAACATTTCAAAGTAATAACATTATTGTTGAAAACCGGCAAAGTGCCATGTTTTCCGGGGTTGTGGACGTTTCCGGTTTTAATGAGAACTGTATAAATATGTTTACTGATGTCGGAGGTCTTGTTCTTAAAGGCTCCGGTTTGCATATTGTGCGTCTTTCGCTTGAAACGGGTGATGTTGCCGTCGAAGGAAGGATCGACAGCCTTATTTATTCCGATAAAGAACGGCCTCATACCGAGGGATTTATTTCCCGGCTTTTCAGGTGAGATTAAAATGGAACTGCCTGTTTATTTTCAGCTTTCATTGTTTTTATACAGTGTATTGTTTGGTTTCTGCTGCGGGATATTGTATAATATTTTTTGTGTGATACGTATTTTTTTTGGGAAAAGTAAAGTTTTTGTTTGTGTACAGGATGTTATATATTTCGTTCTGTGTACGGTTGGAATGTTTTTGTTCATATACGTGTTCAACAGCGGGGAGGTCCGCGTTTATATTATCTTGACCGCTGTATTGGCGGCGTTGGTATACCACCTTACAGCCGGGCGGTTCGTTACGGGCGTTTTGAAACGTGCCGTAGAGTGGATAAAAGGTTTTATAAAAAGCAGAAAAGAGGGGCGCGCGATTAAAAAGCGTGGGTTGTGAAGATGTCTAAAACTAAGATTTTTATCAGGGTCTTTTTGCTTTTAGTGCTTGCGGTGTCTGTCGCAGGTTATATTATGATGCGTGCGGATATTGCTGCCGAAAATAGGAAAATAGAGGAGATGCGTCAGGCGATAGATGAGCAAAAGATGCGTAATGATGAGCTTGCTTCCGTGCTTGAGCCTGAGAACGCGGATGATTTTTATAAAGATATCGCGGAAAATGATTTGAATTACGGTTATGCCAATGAAAAAATATATATAGATATTTCGGGGAAATAAAAAAAATAATTTTTATATAGGGGGAAATGCCGCTGTCGCGGCGTTGGAGAATTTATGGCGCAAGTCGGACAGACAATGAACGGGAAAGTTGTTTCCATAAAAGATTTCGGAGCTTTTGTGGATCTTGAGAACGGAGAAAAAGGTTTAGTACATATTTCTGAGATTTCAAATGATTTTGTCTCGGATATTAAATCTTTTTTGTCTGAAGGGCAGAAGGTTTTTGTCAAAGTTATGAATATTGATGAAAAGGGCAGAATAAATCTTTCCATTAAAAGAGCTGAGAACAATTCATCAAAAAAGCCTGAAAATAATTCTTTTAAAAAGGTAGAGAATGTTCCTTTTGAGCAAAAGAAAAACCAGATGACTTTTGAGGATATGATGGCAAAATTCAAACAGGATTCGGAGAGTAAGCTTGCCGATATAAAGCAATCGCGAGATATAAGAAGATCTTCATATGCAAAAAGAAGATAGGTATTGTTCTCTTTTTAGCTTTTTCGGTATCGCTCGTCGGAAAGGAATATATTAAAATGAGTGATGTTTACGCAAAGCTGACTGAATGTTTGGAACAGGTTAGGAAAAAAACTTCTTTTATTCCGGAAGTTGCTCTTATACTTGGTTCGGGTCTTGGCAGTTTTGCGGAATCTTTATATGAGAAAACTTTTGTCGCGTATGAGGATATCGCCGGATTTCCCGTTTCTACGGTTGCGGGACATAGAGGGCGATTTGTTTTCGGATACGCGGGGGACGTCCCTGTTGTTGTAATGCAGGGGCGTATTCATTTTTATGAAGGCTATTCCATTGAGGAGGTTGTTTTGCCTACACGCCTTATGGGAATGATGGGGGCAAAGACATTGTTTTTGACAAATGCCGCAGGGGGAATAAACATGGCTTTTTCAGCCGGAGACCTTATG
>CALWNV010000052.1 GCA_944382895.1 uncultured Clostridia bacterium
AGGATTTTCAGTCCTCTGCTCTACCGACTGAGCTACAGAGGCAAAATGGCGACTCCGATGGGATTCGAACCCACGACCTCCGCCGTGACAGGGCGGCGTTCTAACCAGCTGAACTACGAAGCCATATCTCTGTTGCCGTACAGACAGAACAAAAGACTGAGACCAAATTTTATAGTGGTGGGAGTTACAGGGCTCGAACCTGTGACCCCCTGCTTGTAAGGCAGATGCTCTCCCAGCTGAGCTAAACTCCCTAATTAACCGTTTATTCCGTCTTTTGCGTCGGCTTGTATATAATACCATAAAAAATTTCGTTTGTCAACCCTTTCAAATAAAAAAAATTTATATTTTCTCAGTTTTTATAATTTGATAAATTTTTTTCTTGAAAAAGAGAATGTTTTGTGCTATACTACAAAAAAAGAGGTGCTTTGATGAACGATAAAATAATATTGGAGGGCGCTATTTCAGTTAAAGCTGCCATAGAAAGCAAAAGCAGAGAAATCATTTCAATTTATGTAGATAAAAATAAAAAAGACAGAAATATATCATATATAATAAATGTCGCAAAAAATCAGGGTAATAAAATAATTTATTCCGATAAGGAAAAAATATCCGCCATCACAACCAAGCCGGGACACGGCGGGATTTGTGCCGAGGTATCTCCGAGAATATTTACTCCATGGAACAAAATCATTGATGAAGAAAACCCGTTTATCGTTCTGCTTGACGGGATCGAGGATCCGTATAATTTCGGAGACTGTATACGATCCGCTTACGCTGCGGGAGCAACGGGGCTGTTTATTTCTGAGCGAGATTGGAGCAATGCGGACGCGATACTTGCTCGAGCATCAGCGGGAGCGTCCGAAAAACTCAAAACAGCGAAAATAAATGACTTCCTGCCTGTATTATATGCCGCGAAAGAAAAAAACGTTACAATCGTTGCCGCTGACAGAAAAAATGCCGTTCCGTTAAATGAAACGACATTAAGCAGACCATTGATACTCGCGGTCGGAGGACGTCTGAGAGGTCTTTCGAAGGTTATTTACGACCTCTCCGACATGAAAGTATTTATTCCCTACAAAAATGATTTCAAAAACGCGCTGTCCGCTTCCGCCGCATGCGCGGTCATGTGTTTTTCAGTGCATTAGAAATATCATCTATAATATCTCTAACATCCTCACATCCGACAGAAAGACGTATCAGCCCCGGAGTTATGCCCGCAGCAAGAAGATCGCTATCAGAAAGCTGTCTGTGTGTCGAGGATGCCGGATGAAGGACACAGGTTCTTATATCCGCTACATGGACAGCGAGAGTACATAAATGAAGATTATCTATAAATTTAACTCCTGCCTCTCTTCCACCTTTTAAGGAAAACGCAATCACGCCAGAAGCGCCTTTTGGTAAATATTTTTTTGCGAGTGCGTAATATTTATTATCTTTTAACAGCGGATAGTTAACAAATTCAACATCAGATCTGGAACCCAAAAATTCAGCAACCTCAAGTGCGTTTTTACAATGTTTCTCCATTCTTAAAGGCAACGTTTCAAGCCCAAGATTTATATAAAACGCAGCTTGTGCACTCTGACATGTACCAAGATCTCTCATAAGCTGAACACGGGCTTTTGTGATATATGCTGCATTCCCGAAATCTTTTGTGTAAACAGTACCATGATATGAATTGTCAGGTTCGGTAAGGCAGGGAAACTTGTTATTTCTTCCCCAATCGAATTTCCCTCCGTCAACGATAACACCGCCTACTTGTATCGCATGCCCATCCATATATTTTGTCGTGGAGTGTGTCACGATATCTGCGCCAAATTCTATTGGTCGGCATAAATACGGCGTCGCAAACGTATTATCAACAATAAGCGGCACTCCGTTTTTATGTGCAACCCGCGCAAAACGTTCAATATCGAAAACTTCCATTGTAGGGTTTGTTATAGTCTCTCCGAAAATCGCCTTTGTTTCAGGTCGGAACAGGGCTTGTATTTCTTCTTCAGAAGCGTCGGCGTCCACCCATGACACATCAATACCCATTTTTTTCATAGTAACTGAAAAAAGATTATATGTCCCGCCATATATTGAACGAAGACTTATAAAATGATCACCGCATCCTAACAGATTAAAAAGCGAAATAAAATTGGCGCTTTGTCCGGACGATGTAAGCATCGCTCCCACACCGCCCTCAAGCGATGCTATTTTCTTCTCGACTGCATCGCATGTAGGGTTCGCAAGCCTTGAATAAAAAAATCCTTCAGCTGACAAATCAAATAACTGCTGAACATGTTCAGTAGAAGAATATTTATATGTTGTGCTTTGATATATCGGCAAGACTCGGGGGTCTCCGTTTCCCGGTGAATAACCTTCATGCAGACATTTTGTGGAAAATTCCATTATTTTTTCTCCTTCTTTCAGAAAAACACAGAAAAGTACTTTTCAAATCAGTATTTTTGTGTTATACTATATATGGGTTTAACTTAAAAAATATGAACACGACTAAATGTTTATATTATAATAACATATTTAGAAAAAAGAGGCAAGGGATTTATGAAAATAATTACAAAAAAATCATTTTTTTGTGTTTTGCTCACAATTTTGATTTTCTTTTCCTTTACCGTAAACTGTTTTTCAGAAAATACAGATGCCGGGCTTGACGGATTGTCATCGGAGTATGCTCTTGTAGTAAACATTGACACAAATATATATCTTTACGCCGAAAATGAAACTGAACCCTTATACTGCGGTTTTCTTCCTCGTGTGCTTACAGTGGCAATGATGCTTAACAGCGGTGAAGATCTGAATAAAGAAATAACAATCACTCCGGAAATGATTGATCAAACTCCGCAAATTAGTTCTGCTAATCTGAAAAAAGGAGATTATATCTCGTTATATGATCTCTGTATTGCGGCGGTTATAACAAACTCACAGGAAGCAACAGTTGCTCTTGCCACATACATGGGTACAACCGTTGAACAATTTTTAGCGACCTTAAACAGCAAAGCTTCTGAACTGGGCTGTAAAGCAACTACTTTCACTAATGTACACGGCTACTACAGAAGCGGCAATATAAATACTACTCTTGCCGACGCCGCTCTGATAATTAAATATGCGGTATCGGCACCCGGTTATCTTCAAATCGCAAATACGACTTATACAAAAATAACAGTAAACAGGAAACCTCGTGAATTGTATACACGAAACAGTACCGCAATAGAAACAAATGACTATTATATCTCCGGGGCGCAAGCCATCGCGGTATCTTCAGACGCGCGGATAGGCGCTTCATGCGCGAACATGATAACTGAAAATGATATGAGACTTATTTCCATTGCCGTTACAAAAGAAAGTGTAGGTAAAGTATTTGAAGATATTAAACTTTTATCAAATTTTGCCGCGGAAGAGTATATAACAAAAACAATAGTGGAAAAAGGTTCCGCGGTTAAAGAAATACAAGTCAGACTCGGGAAAGGCCGCGACAGTGTGATGCTGTTATCTGCTGACGCAATAAGCATCACTATACCAAAAAGCACTCCGGACGAGGAAATAGAATATATATATGACATTCCGGAAAATCTTGTTGCGCCTGTAAATAAAGGGGATGTTTACGGAACATTGACTGTACGATGTAACGGGATAGTGTTTGCGACTGTGGATTTAACGGCGCAAACATCGGTTGAAAGAGATATGATTGCCTCTTTTACAGAAGCTCTGAACGGTTTTTTCTCAAACGCGATAGTCTGGATATGTTTAGCGGTAATAATTCTTTTTATAATTATTTATACGATAATTCTTTTTTATATAAACAGAAATAAAATAAGAAAACAAAAAAATAAAAAACAGGACAGAGTAAAAATAGATATCGAATAATCTGCATATCTATAAAAAAACAAAACATCCCCCTTGCTTACTTTTTACATCGGGATGTTTTGTTTTTTATATAATCCTTCTTTGAAATTTTATAGCCCTTATTTCATAAAAGTTTTGTTTATACAATGAATAATTTTGCGATAAAAGTAAAAACCATACATGCACATACACCAACAATTGTTGGTATTACGGCTGCGAGCGCGGTCCATTTCCAGCTACCTGTTTCTTTTTTTACCGTCAGAAGCGTTGTCGAACATGGCCAGTGCATCAAACAAAACAGCATAACATTAATCGCGGTGATCCAGGTCCATCCGTTATTTATAAAAAGATCTTTCATTTGAACAATACTATCAAGCTCAAGAATAGTTCCCTGAGCCGTATATGCCATTATTATTATCGGTATTACTATTTCATTTGCCGGAAATCCTAATATAAAAGCTATAAGTATGACACCGTCAATTCCCATGAGATTTGCAAACGGATCAAGTACCTGTGCGCAATAATTAAGCAATGAGATATCCCCTGCCCGTACATTCGCCATTATCCAAATTATTATACCCGCGGGGATCGCGACTGCAACCGCTCTTCCTAAAACAAAAAGTGTTCTGTCAAAGATAGAACGAACTATCACTTTCCCGATCTGAGGCATTCGGTACGGAGGAAGTTCGAGCGTAAAAGATGAAGGAACTCCTTTCAATATAGTTTTTGAAAGAAGAAAGGTGATACCGAAAGTCGCGCCTATCCCCACCAATATTACGATAGTTAACAACACCGACGATAGTAACGATGACGTGATTCCGCCCGCAGTACCGACAAAAAACATTGTTAAAACAGCTATAAGAACCGGGAATCTGCCATTACAAGGAACAAAACTGTTTGTTAAGACGGCAAGAAGTCTTTCTCTCGGGGAATCTATTATTCGACATCCGACGATACCGGCAGCATTGCAGCCAAAGCCCATACACATGGTCAAGGCTTGTTTTCCGCACGCGTTACAGCGCCGGAATGGCTTATCAAGGTTATAGGCAACTCGTGGAAGATAACCGAGGTCTTCCAAAAGAGTAAACAACGGAAAAAAAATTGCCATTGGGGGGAGCATTACCGAGACCACCCACGCGAGGACTCGATACGCGCCTAATACAAAAACACCGTTTACCCATTCAGGCGCTCCGATATTTCTCAAGCATAATGTAAAAAAATCCTGAACGCGGAACAAGAGCCCGGAAATCAACTGTGAAGGATAGTTAGCACCTGTCAGCGTTAACCAGAAAACAAGAACAAGCAACAAAAGCATAACAGGATACCCCGCCCATTTGCTTGTAAGAATCCTGTCTGCTTTTCTATCTCTGATATTATATGTATTTTCGTCAAAAACAACTACCCCGTCACAAATATCTTCCGCTGAGCGGACGAACGTCTCTGCAATTTCTTCTTCCAGCTTTTCCCTTGAAATCCCCTGTTCATCAAGGAAGCTATATGCGCTTTCTAATGATGAAATGATTGTTGCATCATCAGAAAAAGAAATACTGAGTATTTTTTCAGTTTTTTCAATGAGTCCTGTTTCGTGTTCCAGAAATTTCAAACTTAACCATCGGCTGTTTATTTTCCCTTCGGTTTTTTTTCGTATTACAGGTTCAATAATTGATATCGCTTTCTCTATCTCCGGGCAATAACGAACACGTAAAGGAAATATTTCTTTTGCAGAAGTAATTTCGTCAATGGCTTTCAATAACGGAGCCAGGCTCTTTTTTTTACGCGCAACTGTGCCTATAACCGGAACTCCTAATCTTTTTGATAGTTCCGGAATTTTAATATCTACTCCACGCCGCTCAGCCTCATCCATAAGATTTATACATACAATTACATTTGATGTAATTTCTGTAATTTGTAAAACAAGATTCAGATTTCTTTCAAGGCATGTAGCATCACAGACAACTACTACGGCATCCGGATTTCCAAAACAAATATAATCACGCGCGACTTCTTCTTCTGCTGAACGCGCGGATAATGAATATGTACCCGGAATATCAACCATTAAATATGACTTATTTTTGCTTTTACATAATCCCTGAGCGTTTGTTACGGTTTTTCCGGGCCAATTACCGGTATGCTGTCTCATCCCGGTCAAAGAATTAAACACCGTGCTTTTACCGACATTCGGATTTCCGGCTATCGCAATGATTTTTTTCGCTCCGACGTTTTTTATATTGAAATTTGTATCGGACGCCTTTATACCGGTTGAATTTTTTGTTAAGCCCATATATATCTATACCCTCCGAACTATTATTTTTTTCCCATCTTCCTCACGTATTGCGATTATGGCACCTCTTACTAAAAAAGCCGAAGGATCACCGCATGGACTTTTTCCAACACATTTTATTTTAGTATCTTTTACAAATCCGATATCTGTCAATCTGCGTCTCATACTTCCGTAAATCAAAAGATGATCGATTTTTGCGCTCTCATCAACAGAAAGATCGCTTAAGGATATTTCATGTTCCATAACTTTATCCGTCCCTTATAAATTGTTATCTGATTTCATAAACAGTTTATTCATCCTTCCTTTACTGTGTGAAAATCCTATATAAGAAAATATTTTTTATTTTATTAATAAATATAATAAGTGTTCCCCGCGTTAAACTATCGTTTACGCGGGGAACACTTACAAATTTTATTTTTTATAATAATCAGTCATCAAATTCTTTTTCATATTTTATGATACTGCCTGTTTCTGCGTTTATTTCATAATCAAATTCAAAATTCCCGGACTTAAAATTTATTTCATAAACAACAATCCCATCTTCACGATCCATCTCAATATCGTACTCGCGAATATCTGATTCAGAAACTCCTGCATGAGACAACGCTGTCTGCTTTGCTTTTTCAGCGCTTATATATGAAGCATTGACAGAAGAATTACCCGAACCTGTCGAGCCTGAAGATGTCCCGCTGCCTGTATTCGTCGAATTACCTGAATTTCCGTTATCAGCAGATGTGTTATTATTTGACGGAATATCCGTTGATGTTCCGTTGTTTCCGTTCTCCGGACGGACAGCATCATCATCAAAATCTTTTTCCGATTTAAGGACAGCACCGGATTTTGCGTCGATCTCATAATCGTATTCATATACATCATAATAAAACTCTACTTCGTAAATCATGATACCGTCTTCATAATCCATCTCCGCGTGCAGTGCAACAGCATCATCTGCTGAAATACCGGCATGCGAAAGAGCTGCCTCCTGCGCTTTTTGAACGCCGATATAGTTTTTATCACTTGCGGAACCTATAGAGTCAACATTTTCAAGTGTAGTATTTGACGAAGAAGAAAGCAAATTCAGTTCATTTATAGAGAGAGGAACAAGCTTTTCAAAAGTATAAAGAGGATTCTGATTTACTATCTGCTGAATAAGCTGAGCTTTACCGATAGTTATTCCGTAGGTATCCGACAAATTTTTTAACTCTGTATTTTCAACGACTGTCTGACTAAGAACAGCACCGCTGAAAGTATCTGTCTGAAGCAAAGCGTTTATCTCCTGTGCAAGCTTTTCCTGTAAAGCAATACCTTTTTCCATATCATCATTATTTACGGTTACCAAAATAGAATTAGAAAGTTCCGTTATATATCCGTTTCGCAACATAGAACCTATCAGCGCATTTACCGCAACATCAAGATCACTGCCTTTGAAATCCATGCCCTCGACAACTTTTTCAGCGTCGCCGTTAAGCGGATTGACTTCAAGAACTCTTTCGTTCTGATTTACTTTAATTTGTATACTCGGATTTACATCCAGTGAAACAGTCGAATCAACTTTATATTCATTATTATAGATATTAAATCCCATAATACCGACCACTAAAACTACAAGTGCTGCGGCAATCCCGGAAACATAACCGATCCATGTGCGTTTTTTCTTTTCCTGTGTCATTACTATCACCTTCCCTTTTGAGTTGCTGCGATTCTCGATCACAGCGTCCAAAACATTCGGAACGGAGTGCGAAAACGCTTGTTTTATTTTATTTTCCAATTCTTTATTGTTCATACGTCCTGTTCTCCTTTCGTCATGTTTTTACGTAATTTTTTTAATGCTCTGTTATATTTTGAAAGAACAGTAGATAATTGCATGGATAAAATCTGAGCTATCTCTTTATGCCGGAAACCCGAAACCGCATGCAGAACAACTATTTGCCTCTCCTCGTCAGATAATACATTCATACACATCGTAAGAAGTATTTTATCCTCGGCAGTGACGCTTCCGTTATCCGAAAAGCTAATATCTGTATTGTCGGAAAGAGGTTCAGGTTCTTTCTTTCTGTCACGCAATTTTTTTAGACATAAATTTTTCACGATCGTTATAATCCACGCCATCGGTTTACCATAAGAACGGTACTCAGAGGCTGAATCATAAATACTTATAAAACAATCCTGCAAAACATCTTCGGCGTCATGCGCGTTCTTCAAAATTGAAAGGGCAAAACTGTAAACAGATACGGATGTTTTTTCATAAAGAAGATTGAAAGCTTCTTTATCATTATTCGCGACACCTATTATCAACTCATCGAGAAGATCATTGTCTTTTACAGGGCCGTATTCATTTGTTGACGTCAAACAAAGAAACAGCATATTATTTCCCCTTTCATACTGATAATCCTTTTCAACCGTATTTTATTGCATATTTTTTTATATTTCACAGATTGTTTACAAATATAAAAATCTCAAGATTATTTATATGCAGATAAATATTCAATCTCTATTATAAATTTTTACTGCAATAATGAGAATTTTTCTCCTGTGTTACAATAGTGAACTGATTTGCTTATAAAACAAAACAGGACCTGGAGCGCAAAATCACTCCAAGCCCTGTCTGGCCCGCCCTGCGGGAGTCGAACCCACTACCCTCAGAATCGGAATCTGATACTCTATCCAAATGAGCTAAGGGCGGATGTCCGGCGGAAAATCCGCCGTTTTTCGTTTATTTATAATCAGATAAATAACGCTTCGAGATTTTTTACGTCATATTTCAGAATAATTTCGTTATCATAAACACAATCCGCATCTTTTTCCCATTCTTCAAAAAGAGCGTTTGACTTTGATGTTACCGTATAATCTCTTATTATACTTTCCATGGACTCATACGAATCCGGAGCCTCCACCCTTTGTATAAGCCATAATCCATATACGTCCTCGACTATCGCATAGTCTCCTATGGTCATCGAAAGCAATTTATCAGTAACATCAGAACTGAACTGCGTCTGGTCAGTTTCAGATATCCCTGTTTTATCTATGGTATACCCTTTTTTCTGTTTTTCATTATTTTCATCCATGATTTGAGTATAATCCGGATATTGCTCATATTCTTCATCCGTGTAACACATATCGCTGTTCTTCAAAATAGCTTCATCCATCGTTATTTCACCGGACTCGATTTTTGAAAGAAGCGCTTCGAGTTCTGCCTTCTTTTCGGCCATTTCTTCTTCTGTGTATTCGGTTCCTTCAACGGATGTCTTCTGAAGTAAAATAAATCTTACACCAAGAAAATCACTTTCAAAAACAGATTTAAGTTCATCTTCTGTAATCGGAGACGTTCCTTCACTTCCAAAATAATAATCGATAATTTTCTCTTGTTTGATATTGGTGGAAAGTATATATCTCAAATTTGCCTCTGAAAGTCCGAATTGAGTATCAAGAGCATCGATTATTTCCTCCGAATAGTTTGCTCGGAGAGAGTTTGCAACTTCCAACATTTCATTAAATGAAAGAGTTAAACCAAGCTCGTCAAATTTTTTACCTACAATTTGAGTAAAAAGAAAATCATTTTTACTTTTATCTGTTATATAATCCGCAAGTATAGTTCCGGCAACATCATATGTCTGCAAAAGATCCTCAAAATTCTTATCAGGTTCATACGATGTAAAATAAGATTGATAATAGTCTCTATTGTTCTGTAATGCGTATAAATACGGGGATACAGAAACATCCGCCCCATAGATATTGGCAATCATGTCTGGGTTTGTATATGAAGAATCGATTGTCAGATCAGAGGGGAAATAACCTTTTAAAGAAGGATATTTTTCTTCAAGAGTTTTAATGAAATCAGTATAAAGGGAAATTCCATCCTGATCATCAGTCAAAACATAACAATTTTCATTAGTATAAGCGGAATAATCAAAATCAGCATTTGGTAAAACAGTTATCTGTCCTGAAATTTCCGGAGATTCTTCAAAAAAGTCCGAAGTCAGGTTTCCTGTGATATCTATAATCGTTTTTTCAGAAGATTGTTCTTTGATTGTTGAATCAATAGTTAAATCAGCTGTTATTTGCGTTTGTAACGCCGTTATTGATAATGAAAATGTTGTTGAAGACGTGCTTTCTGAATTTTCTTCTGTTGAACTTGGCACTGTGTTTTTAACAGTTAATGTAAAAAGATTATAAAAATCAAAAACGGTTTTTAATGCTCCGTTATCATCGGTATAATTTATTTTAAAAAGCACGGTATCATTTTCGTTTTTATCATAATATGATAAATCTATTGTGCCGGTAGAATACCCTGCAGCAGATTTTTCATTAAAATAAAACTCCAGCTTGCCTATATCATTCAGATCCAGAGTTATGGTCTCCTCAACAAGTTTACCGAGTCTTGTTATTTTTGTCCATTTCAATTCTCCGCCAGATTGCTGGACAGAAGAAATGATAGCGTCAACATTATCTTCAGAGGATTGCTGTACTACACCAAGAGATACGAGACCATCATATATATATGACATAGGCTGGGCGTCAATGATTTGCGACAGAGGCTCTTTTATCTCATTCAGAAAAGAAACCAACTTTTCATTCGGAACAGAGACAGACATTTTTGTTCCTGATTGTTCAATACTGTTTACATTAAAATCAGTATTTTCAGATTTAATTTCCAAATTGGAAAGCATGTTTTGCGAAGCTTTTTGATACGCCGCTGAAAAATCAGAAAACTCAGTCTCGGTAATGTTTTCATAAGTCAGGCCGGTCAAAACAGAAATGGGGACCTTAAAAGGTTTATCAAGAACATTTTTAACCAACAAAGACATATCTCCGTTATTTTCATTAAAAACAATTAACTCTAAATCATTCTCATCAATAAAAAGAGATGTACCAAAGGCCATTTTTTGACCTTTTCCATCATAATCAATACTTATTTTTGAAGGAACAGATGTTTCATCACCGATTTTTACGTCTTGCTGAATATCAACAGAAAATTCAGGCTGTTGTATCACTTCGCCCATAGACATAAACGCCCTTGAGGTAATATCCGAAAAACTTGAAAGATCAATAACAGAGGAAAGAAATTTCACATTCGTATCAGCACAGGCAGAAAGAGAAAACAGCATCCCGATAACTAATGCGGCTGCGGTAATTAAAGACGTAAATCTTTTCAACATAACTTTATCCTTTCATCTTAACATAATAAAAGTATTATTATTATACACAATATATCGCTCTTAAATATTTCTTATTTTTGAAATAAAACTAAAAAAACGTTCCGGTAACTGTGAGTCAAATTCAAGGTATTGTAGACTGATAGGATGAATAAACCCGATTTTTTTTGCGTGTAAATATTGTCCCCCGGCATTTTTTCTCATTTTCTGAGGCAAATAAACAGGATCCCCGGCGACAGGATGTCCCATATAAGCTGAATGAACTCTTATCTGGTGTGTCCTTCCTGTTTTAAGTTCAAATTCCACGAGGCTATATCCGCTATATTCTTCCATAACCCTGTATAATGTAAGAGCATTACGTGAATTTTTTTCTGTTACTACCATTCTTTTCCTGTTTTTCTGGTCTCT
>CALWNV010000053.1 GCA_944382895.1 uncultured Clostridia bacterium
AGAGGCCTCGCTCCCCTCCAGATAACAGTTCGCAAATTCTATTCCCCAGTTTGACGTATCAAATTTTTCGGCATAAAAAGCGACAACACTGTTAAACACGTTAAGCCCGTAAAACTGACCGCAAAACTCTACTCTTTCTCCCTCAACGGTATGCACTCCGATATTACAATCATAAAGGTTTATATTGATAAATTCCGCCCATTCAAGGTCTCCAAGCCTTAAAGCTGTCAAATTGGCTTTCGTGTATTCAGCTAATTCCCCGTATCCCGGAGCGTTATACTCCGCACCCGCAAATGCCCAATATTCCGGAGACACGGTTATATTTTTAAATGTTCCCACATCCGACTGATTCTTAGCGTCAATACACGTATGAAGAAAAGAGCCTCTGAGAGTGTCTACAGTGAGCATTTCATGCCCTTCTGTTTTTATCCCGTCATAACTGTTCAGGAACAAACATTCCTGAACAGTAAACATCATTCCTCCGCTGACGAAAACAGTCGGCGCATAAGGTATTACATTTTCTATACTCTGGCGGGGATAAAAAACAGTAAGCCCCCTTATCCCCGACGACGGATTCAATATAAACAAGCTTTCGGAAACCGGTGTATCACATAAAATGACGGTTCCGAACTCGCCTTGTCTTTGAGAAAAATCCCCGACAAGCGTCACGTTTGGAAAAACGGTAAGAGACTTTGTAACAAGATATCTGCCTGACGGGATGAACACCGTCCCTCCACCATGCGCCGCGCAATCATTTATTGCCGCCTGCAGAATATCCGAGCAGTCTTCTGACCCGGTATAATCTGCGCCGTAAACAGGATTTGTGACAATAAAATCCGCAACAACGGTATCGTTTGAAGGGTACTTTGTGTTTATAATAACAGGAGTTTCCGTATAAGTATCATATAACAACCCGGCGTCAACTGCAGGCTTGTATCCCGCCGCAAGTGTCGTCAGCGCGAACCCTTCAAAAAACAATAGAATAAATAACGCAAAACAGAGATATTTTTTCATTTTCCCGCTTCCTTATAATACCTGCAATATCCATTCAAAAAACATTTTGCGCAACCCGGACACTGTGCCCTGCAAACCTGTCTTCCGTGTGATACAAGAGCATGACAAAACAAAAGACTTTTATCCGGGGGGATCTTTTTTCTGAGCTCTTTTTCAACAACAGAAGGATTTGCCGAATCTGCAAGACCCAGCCTGTTCGCAAGCCGTATACAATGAGTATCTGCCACAATGACGCCTTTTTCACCGTAAACTTCTCCCATTATAAGGTTCGCTATTTTCCGGCCTACACCACGCAAAGACAAAAGATCTTCCATCGTGGAAGGGACCTCTCCCCCATAAACAGAAACGATCCTCTCACTCATGGCTTTTATATCAACGGCCTTTGTATGGAAAAGACCGCAGGAATGTATATACCTTTCCAAAGTCTCAAGAGGTATATCACAAAAATCCTGCGGCGTCTTATATTTCGCAAAAAGAGCTTCTGTCACGATATTAACTCGCACATCCGTACATTGCGCAGACAAGCGCGACGCAACTAAAAGTTCAAAAGGTGTCCGATACGAGAGTGCGCATTTACCTTCCGGGTAATGTTCAAGTAAAAGAGAAACTATTTTATCCATCGCCTTCACCTTTTATCTTTTTCCGGTAAGCCAAAGCAGCCTGTTCTGATTTGTTATTGCCGAAATGATAATAACGCCGATCTTTTATTTTATCCGGAAGATATTGCTGCCGGACATATGCGTTTTCATAATTATGCGGATATTTATAGCCTATACCGTGGCCGAGTTTTTCCGCGCCGCCGTAATGACTGTCTTTCAAGTGCTCAGGAATATCTCCGTATTCACCGTTTTCAACATCTGATAATGCTGCATCGATCGCGCAAATGGCGGAATTTGATTTAGGTGCTGTCGAAAGAAGTATGACAGCCTCAGACAAAGGTATCCTTGCCTCGGGAAGCCCCAGTTGCAGCGCACTGTCAACACAGGCTTTTGTTACTGAAACAGCCTGCGGATATGCAAGCCCGACATCCTCGCTCGCTATTACAAGCAGCCTGCGGCACACAGACGGCAGATCGGACGCGGAGAGCAGCCGCGCAAGATAATGAAGCGCCGCATTTTCATCGGAACCTCTTATCGACTTCTGAAACGCCGATAAAATATCATAATGAACATCGCCGTCTCTGTCGTATCTCATATTGCTGCGCTGAGAAAGGCTTTTCGCGGCATCAAGCGTTACCCTGATTTTTTTTTGGCCCGGTTTTGCGGCGGTCAGAAGTTCAACGGTATTTATAGCTTTTCTTACGTCTCCACCGCATGTTGCGGAAATATGGGAGATAACCCCATCGTCAATTTCAATACCTATGTTTTCCCCGACAAAATCAAAAGCTCTTTTTACGGCTTTTTCAATATCTTCTTTTGCGGGAGGCTTGAACTCAAAAACAGTCGACCGGCTCAAAATCGCATTATACACGTAAAAATACGGGTTCTCTGCCGTAGAAGCGATAAGCGTGACTGAGCCGTTTTCTATAAATTCCAACAGAACCTGCTGCTGTTTTTTTGAAAAATACTGTATTTCATCAAGATAAAGTATGATACCTTCTGTTCCGGAAAGTGTATTCAGCTCATTGATCACATCTTTTATATCGCCCGTTGAAGCGGTTGTTGCGTTGAGTTTATATAACGGACGATTAGTTTTCGCGGCAATTATTCCGGCAAGAGTTGTTTTTCCTATCCCCGAACTTCCGTAAAAAATCATATTAGGGATGGCGCCGCTCTCGATTATTCGCCGGAGCGGCGCATTTTTACCTATAAGATGCTGCTGTCCTACCATTTCATCGATTGTCTGCGGACGTATTCTCGCTGCCAAAGGCTTATACATCATATCCTCCGGTCAAAACTTTTTATTTATAAATAGGATATTTTTCGCAAAGTGACGCGACTTTTGCCCGGATATCATCATCCGAAGCGTTTTTTGCCGCAACATTATAAAGACATTCCGCAACAAGTTTCATATCTTCGCACTTGAACCCGCGGGATGTGACCGCCGGAGTCCCGAGACGGACACCGCTTGTGACAAACGGAGATTGCGGCTCATTCGGAATAGAATTTTTATTTGCGGTAATATGTACCTCGTCAAGACGATGCTCGTAATCTTTCCCGGTAACATTGAATTTTCTCAAATCGACAAGACAAAGATGATTGTCCGTACCTCCCGAAACAAGGTCGAACCCGTAATCAAGCAAATGGCTGGCAAGAGCTTTGGAATTATCCACGACCTGTTGCGCATATCGTTTGAACTCCGGCTTAAGCGCCTCACCGAAACATACCGCTTTCGCAGCGATGACGTGCATGAGGGGACCGCCTTGCGTACCGGGGAAAATCGCTTTGTCAATCTGTTTGGCGAATTCTTCTTTACACATTATCATTCCTCCGCGCGGACCGCGAAGGGTTTTATGTGTTGTTGTCGTAACAACATCGGCATACGGGAAAGGAGAAGGATGGGCACCGCCGGCGACAAGGCCTGCGATATGAGCTATATCAGCGAATAAAATCGCGCCTACACCGTGTGCGATTTCCCCGAAACGTTTGAAATCTATTGTTCTGGGATACGCGGAAGCTCCGACAACAATCATTTTAGGCTTACATTCTTTCGCCAGCTTTTCCACCTGGTCATAATCTATAAGATGAGTCACGGGATCTATCCCATATGAAACTATATTATAATACGATCCGGACATGTTTACGGGAGAGCCATGCGTCAGATGGCCGCCGTTATCAAGGCTCATTCCCATAACAGTCTCTCCGGGCTTTACAAAAGCATAATAAACCGCAAGATTCGCCTGCGAACCGCTGTGAGGCTGTACGTTTACATATTCCGCACCGAAGAGTTTTTTCGCGCGCTCACGCGCTATGTTCTCTACAATATCAACACATTCGCAACCGCCGTAATATCTTTTACCGGGATAACCTTCCGCATATTTATTTGTAAGAACCGACCCCATCGCAGCCAGAACGGCTTCTGACACTATATTCTCCGACGCGATAAGCTCAATATTTCGTTGCTGTCTCTCAAGCTCAAGCTGCATCGCACTTCCGACTTCCTCATCAAACCCACGGACAAAATCAATGTTTTTCATTCTCTTTTTCCTCTCTTATATTTAATCAGAATAATTATATCTTATAGTTCTATCGTACCCTCAAACGCTTTTATCGCGTCGCCGTAAAGATAAACGTTATCATCGGTGTATGTGATAACAAGATCACCGCCTCTGAGCTTAACCGTTATCTCCTCTCCTTTTTTACAATAACCGTTTTCCACCGCGGCGACCGCAGCTGCGCAGGCACCTGTCCCGCACGCGCGGGTCTCGCCGTTACCGCGTTCCCATACACGCATTTTAAGAGTATGGTCATCAAGAACAGTTACAAACTCTGTGTTGGTCCGTTCGGGGAACAAAGGACTGTTTTCAAACTCAGGACCGATTTTCTCAAGGTCAAGCCCGTCCAGACCTTCGGTAAAGACCACGCAGTGAGGATTACCCATCGATACCGCGGTTATTTTATATTTTTTACCTCCGATCTCCGCCTCTCTTCCCACAGCACGTTCGCCATCAAGCAAAACCGGTATTTTTTCAGGTGAAAGTATGGCTTTACCCATATCGACACCGGCGGCGACAACTTTACCGTCGCGTGTCGACACATTAAGGGTTTTTATCCCGCTGAGCGTTTCTATGGTCATAGTATCTTTTCTGACAAAACCTTTGTCATAAAGAAATTTTGCCACACAGCGGATTGAGTTGCCTCCCATCTCGCCTTCGCTTCCGTCTTTATTGTATGTTTTCATTTTAGCGTCGGCGACATCAGAGCGGCAAATCAAAACAACACCGTCGCCGCCGATACCCATATGTCTGTCAGCAAGTGCGACAGAAAGACCCTGAGGATTGTCAATCCGGCTCACACCGCCTTTTCCGTCAATATCGGAAAAGCAATCAAAATAAATATAGTCGTTCCCGCATCCGTACATTTTGCAAAATGAATAAGACATCTTGCTCTTTCGCATGTTATTTATATCGATAAGCTCTATCGTCTTTTCGCTGTAACCGCTTCTTATACTGTCCGCGACAGCGTTGGCCGTATCGATCGATGTCAGACACGGGATACCGCGTTCCACGGCTTTGCGCCGTATCTTAACGCTGTCACGTGTAGGTATCCGGCCTTTTGCGGAAGTGGATAAAACAAAATTTATTTTTCCGCTTTCCATCAATGTGACTGTATTGTTATTATCATCCTCGTGCAGTTTTTTCACGGAAACACATGATATACCAGCGCGGGTGAGAACATCATAGGTGCCCTGAGTAGCATATACCTTATAACCGAGATCGCTGAATTTTTTCGCTACATCGACAGCCTCTATCTTATCAGGATCCTTAACAGTTATCAGAACTCCGCTGTGGTTTTTTGAAGAAAGCTTATACCCCGCGGCTAAAAGCCCTTTGAAAAGTGCTTCCTGCAAACTCGGCGCTATGCCGAGGACTTCACCGGTAGATTTCATCTCAGGACCGAGAGCGTTGTCTACGTTTGAAAGTTTGGAAAATGAAAATACGGGAACTTTCACTGCGATATAGGGGGAATTCCTGTAAAGACCGGTACCGTATCCCATATCGGGTATCTTTTCACCAAGCATAGCTCTTGTCGCCATGTCCACCATGGGAACACCCGTAACTTTACTTATATAAGGAACCGTTCTTGATGATCGCGGATTCACTTCAATTACATAAAGCTCTCCCTTATATATAAGATACTGGATATTTACAAGCCCTACAGTATTCATCTCGACCGCGAGCTTTTTTGTACAGTCAATTATACGATCAGTCATTTTATCGTCAAGATTCCATGCCGGGTATACCGCTATACTGTCTCCCGAATGTATACCGGCGCGTTCGATATGCTCCATTATGCCGGGAATCAAAATATCTTTCCCATCACAAATAGCATCGACCTCAAGCTCGATGCCCATCAGGTATTTATCTATCAATACAGGATTCTGTATATTCTGAGAAAGAATAATAGCCATATATTCCCGTATATCCGCTTCATTAAAAGCTATTATCATATTCTGGCCGCCCAGAACATATGACGGACGCATCAAAACAGGATATCCCAGTTTTTCCGCCGCAACGATCGCATCGGTCGTATGAAGAACCGTATATCCCTTCGGTCGCAGTATCTCAAGCCGCTCAAGAAGCGCGTCAAAACGTTTTCTGTCCTCCGCCATATCGATACTGTCGGCGCATGTCCCGATAATCTTTACGCCATGGTCATTGAGATAATTTGTAAGTTTGATCGCTGTCCCGCCTCCGAAAGCGACAACAACGCCATCCGGTTTTTCGGTTTCGAGAACATCCATAACATCTTCATCGGTCAGCGGTTCAAAATAAAGCCTGTCCGCGGTATCAAAATCCGTAGAGACCGTTTCAGGGTTATTGTTTATGATTATAACCTCATAGCCGGCTTCTTTAAGTGACCATACACAATGAACGGAAGCATAATCGAACTCTATCCCCTGCCCGATTCTTATAGGGCCGGAACCTAAAACCACAACTTTTTTCTTACCGGTATCCTCCATATGTTCCAAAGCTTCGTTTTCATCATCATAAGTCGCATAAAAATACGGGGTCTGTGCCTTGAATTCAGCCGCGCATGTATCGACTGTTTTATAAACCGAGTAACGATGCCGGCTGATTTTCTGGTGTGAAAAAGCTTCTATCGTGCTGTCCTTGAAGCCCATTTTCTTCGCTTCAAGATACAATTCATCCGTAAGAGTTTCTTTATGCAGTCTGTCATCCATCTCTGCAAGATTCTGCAATTTAGATAAAAACCACAGGTCTATTTTTGTTATCTCGTTCAACTTCTCGAGAGGAACACCTTTTTTTATCGCCGCATAAAGTAAGAAAATACGTTCATCCGTCGCCGTCTCAAGCTCATGTAAAAGGGCCTCCGAATTAAGCTGCGGCATACGTTTATCATTAAGAGTATCATGTGATATCTCAGCGCCTCTGATTGCTTTCATCAGCGCATGCTCAAACGTAGGACCAATCGACATGACCTCACCGGTAGCTTTCATCTGTGTGCCCAGATCACGCTTCGCGTAAACAAATTTATCAAACGGCCATTTCGGGAATTTAACAACGATATAATCAACAGAAGGCTCGAAACACGCATATGTAGTTCCCGTAACTGCGTTGCGGATTTCGGGAAGAAGATAACCTACGGCAATTTTTGTGGCAACTTTAGCAATAGGATACCCTGTGGCTTTAGAAGCGAGCGCCGAGGAGCGCGAGACTCTCGGATTCACTTCTATCACAGCGTACTCAAAACTGTCAGGTCTTAAAGCAAACTGGCAGTTACAACCGCCTTCGACCTCAAGAGCTGATACTATATCAAGAGCCGCGGTGCGCAACATCTGATATTCCGCATCGGAAAGCGTTACAGCAGGCGCGACGACTATGCTGTCGCCCGTATGTATCCCGACAGGATCGAAATTTTCCATAGAACAAACTGTAATGGCGTTCCCCGCGCTGTCACGGATAACCTCAAACTCTATTTCTTTCCATCCGGAAATACACTTCTCAACAAGAATCTGATGTATTGGGGAAAGCCTTAACCCGTTTACGGCGATATCATCCATATCAGAATCGCTTTTACATATTCCGCCGCCAGTACCGCCAAGAGTGAACGCAGGCCTGATAATGACCGGATAACCTATCTCATGAGCAAAAGCTTTAGCGTCATCGATATCTGTAACGACTTTTGACGGGATACACGGTTGGCCGATCGATTCCATCGTATCCTTAAAAATCTGTCGGTCTTCCGCTTTGTCGATAGTCTCAGGATCGGCGCCGAGAAGCTTTACTCCGTGCTTTTCCAAAAAACCGTCTTTTGCAAGCTGCATTGAAAGGGTAAGCCCTGTTTGCCCACCCAAGGTAGACAATATACTGTCAGGTTTTTCTTTTATAATAATCCGTTTAAGGACGTCGATTGTAAGAGGTTCTATGTATATCCTGTCCGCCATCGCGTTATCTGTCATGATAGTTGCCGGATTTGAATTAACAAGAACGACCTCAAGTCCGTCTTCTTTCAAAGCCCTGCATGCCTGAGTGCCGGCGTAATCAAACTCGGCTGCCTGACCGATAACAATAGGGCCCGATCCTATAAGCAAAACCTTTTTAATATCTTTACGAATCGGCATGACTCAATCCTCCATAAGCTTTATGAATTTATCGAACAGAAACGATGTATTGAATTGTCCCGAAACTGTTTCCGGATGAAACTGCACGGAAAATATTTTCTTCCCGGGATATTCAAGTCCCTCACACGAACCGTCGTTTGCGTTACGATAAGTAATGACCGCGGTATCCGGGACAGATTCACTGTCGACCGCATAGCAATGATTCTGAGTTGTTATAAAGACTTTCCCGGTTTTCACCTCACACACAGGCTGACTTCCTCCGTGATGTCCGTATTTCAGCTTCTCCGTCCGGCCCCCGTTCGCAAGCGCAAGCAATGAATGTCCGAGACATATCCCGAAAACAGGGATATCCGTTTTACATATATTTTTTATTTCAGAAATTATCTGCATATCGTCCGAAGGATCACCCGGACCGTTTGATAAAACTATTCCGTCAGGGCTCAAATCCATAATATCCTGTGCGGAAATCTTTGCGGGAACCGTGACAACTTCACAACCCCGTAGCAGCAAAGCATCCTTAAGAGATTTTTTCACGCCGAAATCCCAAAGGATCACTCGGTGTTTTTTATTTTCCGGAGTATCGATAACGACTTTATCTGTTGTGACCTTTGCAACGGGATTTCTGAATGAAAAGCTCTCCAGTTCCCTGACAACCTCCGCCACATCCGGCGCTTTGTCGGTTATCTTTGCATTCATGATCCCGTTTTCACGAATTATCCCGGTAAGCTCTCTGGTATCAATACCACAAAGGCCTATAACGTTTTTTTCTTTGAGAAAAGCATCTATATCCCCTTCACTGCGAAAATTTGAAGGATGTCTGCACCAGTCCCGCACAATATACGCGCTCAAAAATATTCCGTCGCTTTCAAATTCGGGAGTTATTACCCCATAATTTCCTATAAGAGGAAAAGTCTGTACGACTATTTGTCCGCAATATCCCGGATCAGTCAGTGTTTTATTGTAACCGGTCATAGCTGTTGTGAAAACGATTTCACCGACAGCCTCACCAGCGGCGCCAAAACTTTCGCCCTCAAAAACCCGCCCGTTTTGCAGGGTCAAAAATGCTTTCATCATATATCCTCCGTAAAAATAATTTTTAATGATAACCCCTGTCACATGTTCTCAAAATATTTAAGCTCCTCAAACCGATGTTTGTCATCAGCCTGCAAATATTGCATGTTTTCCGCGCGTTTTTCGCTTAAAAATGAATTTATCGCGACCTCAGGCAAATATTTCTTTATGAAATCGCTTTGCCCCGCTATCTCTACTGCTTCGGAAAGGCTGGATGGCAACGCGTCAAGATTCTCAAGCATAGATACAGGAGACCTGGACAATGTGTCTTCAATCGGATCCCTTAACTCATAGCCGTTCTCAATACCGTCTATCCCGGCGTTGAGCAACAGGGTAAGAGAAATGTAGGGATTGCATGCGGGATCCGCAGAACGTATCTCCAACCGCATATTTTCAGTGCGGGAAAGAGGTATCCGCACAAGTTGAGAGCGGTTCCTGCGTGCCCAGGCGATATATTTCGGTGCTTCAAAATCACCGAAACGCGCGTAAGAATTTGTAAGAGGATTAAGGAAAACAGTGATATCCTTTATTCTTCGCAGTATGCCTTCAGTAAAGCTTTGCGCGTCACGAGTAAGTTTTTCAAAAATATTCATACCGTCTTTATAAATAACTATATGCCAGTGAAACCCACTTCCGTTTTTATCGACAAAGGGCTTTGGCATAAAAGAGGCATGGGCCCCGCTTTTAGCCGCCATCGTTTTAACGACCGACTTATATGTAATAAAATTATCCGCAGTTGTTATAGGATTATCATATAAAAAATCAATTTCATTCTGTCCAGGCCCCTGCTTATGGCGTGAACTTTCCGGCTGTATCCCCATTTCCTCAAGAGTAAGACAAATTTCTCTTCTGATATTCTCGCCTTTATCGAGAGGCGCGATGTCAAGGTATCCGGCATTATCAAAAGGAATTTTTGTAGGATGTCCGTTGTCATCAAGGTTAAAAAGATAAAATTCGCTTTTCGCCCCGATTTTGCATTCATAACCGAATTTTCCAAGACGTTCAACAGCGGTTTGAACCCCATGACGAAAATCGCACTCAAATCTGCGTCTGTCCGGATAACGTATATCACAAAAAAATCTTGCAACCCTTCCGTGTGTCGGACGCCATGGAAGAATAGTAAGCGTTGACGGATCGGGATACAAGAGCAAATCAGATTGTTCAAATTCGGGGAAACCGTTTATCAAGCCCGCATCAAAAGGAATGCCGAGATCAAATACTTTCGGAAGTTCACTGGGCATGACAGCGATATTTTTCTGCTCGCCGTGAATATCGCAAAAAGCCAAACGTATAAATTTAACATCATTTTTTTCAACAAAATCCAAAACCTCATCACGGGTAAAATGCATCCGGCAAACCTCCTTATCGACAATTATATATTATTATACACTATCTTAAAGTAAATGTAAAGTAGAATATGGTAAAATTTTATGTTTTTTTGGAAAATAATCTTACATATATTTTTCTGCCTTATATCATTCTTTTTTATAAAAATCGCATCTTCCATAAAAATTTTACAGAATAGTTTTTTTATTTAATAAAACATGTGCTTGAAAAATAAAACGGAAAATGGTATAATAAACAAGTATTAAACGTTTCTACAAACAAACCCGTACAATAAAGGAGAAAAAATGCTCAATCCAGAAGATTATAAAGAACCCGCCTGCCCGTTTTGTGCAGATTTTTACAATCCCGGCTCGGAAAAACAAACAGGGAGTATACCTATACCGGTCATTATTGAAAAACTTGACTTCTTTTTCGGAAAAGAAGACTATACAAGCGCGAAGAAACTGCTTGAATACTGGATTGACGAGGCAAGGCTGCTGTATGATCGCAAAGGAGAGCTGTCGATGCTCAGTGAAATGATGGGGCTCGCAAGAAGAATGAATGATAAAAACACAGGGCTGGAATCTGTCAAACGCGGATTCGCGCTTATCGAAGCAGAAAATCTTCAGCAATCCGTATCCGCTGCTACGATATGGATTAACGGCGCTACAACGATGAAAGCATTCGGGAAAGCAAAAGAAAGCCTCAGGTACTATGAAAAAGCCCTTGCCGTCTATAAAAAATCACTTAACCCGGAAGATGAGCGTTTCGGAGGGCTGTACAACAATTACGCACTGGCGTGCGCCGACACCGGACTGACAGAAAAAGCAATGTCTCTGTATAAAAAAGCGCTAGACATAATGTCAACAAAGAAATACGGTGCCGCGGAAATGGCGATAACATATCTTAACATGGCAGATCT
>CALWNV010000054.1 GCA_944382895.1 uncultured Clostridia bacterium
AGAACGTATACAGGTAAAAAGCCTACAATTGTAACCAAGTTCAAGATAATGATAGATACGGACAAAACCGCACCTGTCGAGGATGTTGAGAAAATATTGCGTGCCCAGGTCGAAAATTCTCTTGAGACTTTAGGTTATGATAAGCTTCCTCTTCTTATGCTTCACAGAGAAAGTGAAATGTTTGACTACGGGGAGGTCCTGCCCTCGGCGCTGAAAAAACTTAAGAGCGAAGGGCTTGTTGAAAGAGTAGGTGTTTCGCTTAATTCCACAAAATACATAGATGATGTAGTTAAAAATGATCTTTATGAGGCGGTACAGTTGCCGCTTAATATGATGGATACAAAGAATATTCTTTGCGGAGGGCTTGAAAAGCTCAAAAAAGCTGACGTGATAGTATTTATAAGAAGCGTATTTTTGCAAGGGCTGTTTTTCCGTGATCCCCAGACGTTGCCTGAGGGGGTTTTACAGTTGGCTAAGGAGCCTTTGAAAAAACTCAATAAGCTTGCTGAGGAAGAAAACAGATCTATTGCTGAGATAGCTCTTACATTTATCCGTGATCTTGACGGCGTTACTTCCCTTGTTCTCGGCAGTGAGACCCCGGAGCAGGTAAAAGAAAATATTTCCCTTGTAAACGCTCCCGGGATTTCGGAAGCGACACGTTCCAGGATCCTGGAGATATTCTCGGATATAGATGAACGGGTCCTTATGCCATGGACTTGGAATAAATAAATTATTATAAAGGCAGATATCACGACCGAAAAGAGGTATTTTTATGAATGTTCTTGCAATCGGATGTCATCCCGACGATATGGAGATAAATTGTGCCGGAACTCTTGCCAAATGCGCAAAACGAGGAGATAAAGTTGTGGTTTGCCATGTTGCAAACGGTAATATGGGGCACGAGGTTATAATGCCTCCTGAACTCAGGGAGATACGTATAGGCGAGGCGAAAAAAGCGGGTTCTCTTGCCGGGATAGAAGTTATAACCTGTGATATAGGCGATCTTCTTGTGAACGGCGGAGATATGGAGCAGCGAAACAAGATCATTGATGTTATCCGTTATGCTGATCCGGATATAATAATAACACATGCCCCGTCGGACTATATGTGTGACCATGTCGCGGTGAGCAGACTTGTTTTTGATGCATCGTTTGCGGCATCGATTCCTCATTACGGGAAAGGGAAGGCTTCAAAAGTCGTTCCTCTGTACTATATGGACAATCTTGCCGGTCATGGATTTATTCCGACGGAATACGTAGATATCACCGATACATTCGATCTTAAACTTGAAATGCTTGAATGTCATGAAAGTCAGCTGAAATGGATGAGAGATCATGATAACATTGATTTCGCTGATTTTGTCCGGACTTGCGCCAAGTATAGAGGTCTTCAGTGTGGCGTACAGTACGCAGAGGCGTTTACACAGGCGTTCGTATATCCGAAAGTCCAGCCGAGGAGGTTGTTGCCGTGATCGATGTTGCGTGCATAGGGAATCTTGTTGCCGATGTAATTACAAAACCAGTTGATAATGTTCCCGGCGCGGGCTTGTTGGAACGTGTTGAAAGTATTGAGGTTTTTTCCGGAGGCTGCGCGATGAACGCCGGGGTTGATATGGCTAAAATCGGTATAAAAACTGCGGTTCTCGGCAAAGTGGGGAAAGACAGTTTCGGAACTTTTCTTAAAGAAGAGCTTATAAAATACGGAGTAGATGTTTCCGGGCTGGTATTTGATGAACATACACAGACATCCGCTTCGGTCGTATTGTCTTCTTCCTCCGGGGAGCGTTCGTTTTTGCATTGTGTTGGAGCTAATGGTACGTACGGATATGAAGATGTCGATTTTGATGTAATAAAAAAAGCAAAAATCGTTTTTGTCGCAGGTACGATGCTTCTTGACAGGTTTGACGGTGAGCCTTGTGCGAAAACTCTCAAAAAAGCCCGTGAAATGGGAAAGATGACTGTTCTTGATACCGCATGGGACAGTAAAGGGCGATGGATGGCTCTTTTGGAGCCGTGTCTTAAGTATGTGGATGTTTTTATGCCATCGGTTGACGAGGCGGCAAAACTTGCGGGAACCGAAGACCTTGATAATATCGCGGATTGCTTTTTTGATAAAGGCGTAAAGCATGTTGTTATTAAAAACGGTAAATACGGCGCATATTTACGTACGGCAAAAGATGCGAAGCCTGTTTATTTACCTACATATACAAAAGAAAAGGTTATTGATACGACAGGAGCGGGCGACAGTTTTTGCGCAGGTTTTTTGACCGGGCTTGCGAAAGGGTTTTCGTTCGAAGAGTGCGGCAAACTCGCAAATGCCGTGGGTACTTTTTGTGTTATGGCAAAAGGCGCGTCGACAGGTATAAAGAGTTATGAAGAGATATGTGAGTATATGCAGACACACGCGGCGGGTTAACTGCAATTAGAAAGGATTCTGAAAAATGAAAAAGGCAATAGTCTACGGCGGAGGAAACATCGGCAGAGGTTTTTTGGGTCAGCTTTTATATCAAAGTGGATTTGAGACTGTTTTTGTCGATGTGAATCAGGCCATGATAGATAAACTTAATGCAGACAAATGCTATCCGATAAAAATTGTTTCCAACGAAAAACAGGAAGAAATAATTATTAAAAATGTACGTGCGGTACATCCTGATAATGCTGTTGATGAGATCGCGACGGCGGACATTATTTTTACATCGGCCGGGGTACGTGTTCTGCCGTATATAGCTCCGGTTCTTGCGGCGGGGATTGAGAAACGCGAAAAAGGCGTGGATATTATAATTTGTGAGAATCTTATGAATGCGGATAAGTATCTTAAAGGATTGATGGATCTTAACCGTGATGATATAGGTTATGTCGAGGCGAGTGTGGGCAGAATGGTCCCCGTTATGACCGATGATATGCGTGAAGGAAATATAAACAGAGTCTGGGTCGAGCCTTTTTGTACTCTTCCGGTCGATAAGGCAGCTTTCAAAAACCCTATTCCTGATATTAAAGGTATGATTCCCGCAGAACCTTTTGAATATTATATCCAGTCAAAATTGTTTTTACATAATATGGGGCATGCCGTTGCTGCGTATATGGGTATGCAAAAGGGATATGAATATATATGGCAGGCGATGGATGATACTGAAATATATGAGACTGTAAAATCAGCGATGTATTCATCTGCGAAGGCTTTGGCCAAAGAACACGGTAAGCCTGAAACAGAAGTTTTGTCATATGCGGATGATCTTATGTTCCGTTTCAGAAACAGGTATCTATCAGATACCACAAAGCGTGTCGGGCGGGAAACAGAAAGAAAACTCGCGCCTAACGACAGGCTTTTAGGAGCGCTTAAGCTTTGCGCGAAACACGGTCAGGACACGGCTGCGATAAAAAAAGGAATAATGGCCGCTCTTGATTATATAAACGAATAAGTATTCGGAGGTAATGGTTATGGATTTTATGTCTACTGTCAAAGGTTCTCTTCTTGAAGGATTTTTTCCTCAGGGCTGGGATATGGCAAAAATAGACGCCTGCTGTGAAAAAGGCGTGAAGAGGGAGGCTTTTTGGAATAAAAAGTTTCAGCCTGTCGCTTGTGACAATATAAATGATTTTGACACTCTTATGGGACATGAGATCGCGTTGCAGATAAAAAAAGCGCGCGAAAAAGGTGAAAAACTTGCGATGATAATTCCTGTAGGGCCTATGGGAATGTATAAGTGGGCAGTCTTTTTCCTTAAAGAATGGAATGTTTCCTGTTCGCATGTTTATACTTTTAATATGGATGAATGGGCGGACGCTGACGGAAACACTCTCCCTTCCACGGATCCTGCGTCTTTTGAATACTCAATGAAAAAAGCTTTTTTTAACAAATTAGGTAAACTTACCGTACCGGAAAACCAGAGAAATTTCGCTACAAAAGAAAATCTTCCTACATATCCGGAAAAAATCGCAAAGCTTAAAGCGGAAGGCGTGAAGCTTGTTCTGATTTACGGTATAGGCAGGATGTGCCATATCGCATTCTGGGAACCGCATTTTGCTGCAGAGTTCGCAAGCGTTGAAGAGTGGAAGAAACAAAACTACCGTATAGGCGCAAAACTTCATCCGCTTACGATAGAACAAAATGCGATTACCAGCTTTAAATCGCGTACAACACTTGTTCCCTGCCGCGCGAATACGATAGGCCCCGGTCTCTTTCTGCAGGCGGATTACGCTATAGGTGGCGCCGACGGAATGTTGGGAAGAGGAATGTCATGGCAGGGTATGAGTTTTCTTACAACGCTTCATTACGGGCCTGACATGAATATAACTTCAACCTTTATGCCCACACTTCCCGGAAAGCTTTTTTATCTTAAAGATCTTGCGGGTCCTTTGACAGCTGAATGTAACTGACAGCTGAAAAAAATATTTGCGGAAAATTATGTTAGAATAAAAAGCCATGATTTTTTTAATCATGGCTTTTTATTTTTATATATAAAAACTTTCGGTTTGTAAACTGGTTATAACGATTTAACTCCGCTATATCGGGCTTCGCCGAATGCAAGTATTGCGAGAAATATTATATTCAGGAAAATGAGTCCTACGGCGAACGCTCCGTCTTTATTAAAAGCTTTCGCGAGTTTTATCATGGTAATTATACATGTGACAATATTGATAATCGGTAAAAACAACAACAAGAACAACCATCCTTGCCCCCAGGTTATCTTGAATAATACATAATTCTGATAAAAAGGAATAATGGCCGCCCAGCCGTGTTCGCCCGCTTTTTCAAAAATTCTCCACATAATGACAATTGAAAACACCGCGACAGCTAAAACAAAGAGTATAGACAAAAAGAATACTCCTGCGGTTATCCCGCCTAAAATGTCTAAGTTTCCGGGAATATCAAAGTCAAGTCTGTAATGAAAACTGTTCATAACAGATTCCCCCTGCGAATACGTTTTTTTATTTTGCCGAAAGTTTTTATTTTATTATTCTCACTCTTACAACTCCGTCAATTGCTTTTATTTTATCAGTAAGGACCGTATCTTCTATGTTCTCTGCAAGGTCTATGATTGTATATGCGTTTTGCCCCTTGAACTTGGACAGCATATGGTCGATATTTATGCTGTTTTCGCTGAGAATAGCTGTTATTTGTCCGAGCATTGTCGGAATGTTTTTATGTAGGACGCATATGCGTGTACCGGTGCTTCTTTCACATTCGACAGCGGGATAGTTTACACTGTTGCGGATATTCCCTGTCATAAGATATTCAGAAAGCTGTTTGCATGCCATGATAGCGCAATTATCTTCACTTTCAGGAGTTGACGCTCCGAGATGAGGAACGGAGATCACGTTTTTCATTGACAGAGTTTTCTGATTTGGGAAATCAACGACATAGCATGATACTTTTCCTGCTTCAATTGCTTCTTCCATCGCGTCAAGATCGACGATCTCGCCTCTTGCAAAATTAAGGATCCTTACCCCGTCTTTCATCTGAGACAGAGCTTCTTTCCCGATAAGGCCTTTTGTGTCGGCATTATAAGGTACATGAACAGTTATATAATCGCAGTTGGCGTAAATTTCTTTCACGTCTTTTACATTATGTACGCTTCTGGACATGCGAAGAGCATTATCAACTGATAAAAATGCGTCGTATCCGTATACTTCCATTCCGAGATGAGTTGCGACATTTGCAACCAAGATACCGATAGCGCCCAGACCTATTATACCAAGCTTCTTGCCTGAAATCTCAGGCCCCGCAAATTGTGATTTGCCTTTTTCTACAAGCTTGCCGATCTCATCTCCTTTGTCTGAAAGCGTTTTTGCCCATTCGATAGCGTCACTTATTTTTCTGGAAGACAAAAGTAATCCGGCCAGAACAATTTCTTTAACAGCGTTTGCGTTTGCTCCGGGAGTATTGAAGACCACGATCCCTTTTTCAGAACATGTATCTATAGGTATATTGTTTGTGCCGGCTCCCGCTCTGGCTATTGCGCGTAAAGATTTGTTGAAGGCATATTCGTGAAGCGACGCGGATCTTACAAGGATACCGTCCGGATCATCACATTCGTCAAGTGCGGTAAAATAGTTTTTATCTAAAAGGTCAAGACCGACCTGCGCAATTTTGTTGAATTTTTTTATGTTATACATTTTTATTGTTCCTTTCAAACTCTTTCATAAACACAATAAGTTTCTCGATACCTTCTTCCGGCATCGCGTTGTAGATACTTGCTCTCATTCCTCCGACTGAACGGTGGCCTTTTATATTTACAAAGCCGTTTGCTTCCGCTTCCGTACAGAATTTTTTATCCAAATCAGGGTTTCCGGTAATAAAGCATACGTTCATAAGAGATCTGTCTTCTTTGTCTGCGGTAGCTTTGAAAAGTTCGGAACTGTCAATAAAGTCATAAAGGGCAGACGCTTTTTTAATATTTATTTTTTGCATGTTTTCAAGCCCGCCTATTGTGTTTTTAATCCATTCAAGAACAAGCATATGTATATAAATTGCGTAACAGGGCGGAGTATTATACATGGAGTCATTGTCCGCCTGGGTTTTATAGTTGAGCATTACCGGAGTTATATCTTTTTCTTTTCCTATAAGGTCATCTCGGACGATAACTATTGTAAGCCCTGCGGGCCCGCAGTTTTTCTGCGCGCCGGCGTAAATAAGCCCGAATTTTGAGATTTCGACCGGAGCCGATAAAAGATATGAGGACATATCCGCTACAAGAGGAATATTCCCGGTATCGGGGATATAATTATATGTTGTTCCGAAAATCGTGTTATTGAAACATATATGGACATAATCCGCATCGGATCTGAAATCTTCTTTTTTGAGCTTGGGTATGTATGAAAAACACCTGTCTTCTGAGGACGCGGCTATTTTTATGTCTCCGTAGCGTTTTGCTTCGGACGCTGCTTTTTTTGAAAACTGACCGGATACTATATAATCTGCTTTCCCGCTGTTAGAAAGAAGGTTGAGAGGGACTGCCGAAAATTGTGTCGATGCTCCGCCCTGAAGAAACAGGACTTTGTAATTATCCGGGATCTGGAGGGTTTCTCTTAAAAGTGCCTCACAGTTCTTTATAATAGAGTCATATACCTTGGAACGATGGCTCATTTCCATTACGGATTGCCCGCTTCCGTTATAGTCAAGCATTTCGCTTTGCGCTTTTTTAAGGACCTCTTCGGGCAGCATAGACGGACCTGCCGAAAAATTGTATACTCTGCTCATTTTGTTACTCCTCCAAAAAATCTCTTTACATACAATTATACACTTATTTCCTGTATATGTCAATAGAAAAATGTTTATAGGTGAAAAAATTAACAATCTTTTTTGGAAATGTCTCTTTACTTTTTTTCCAAGGTAATGTATAATATTTATGCGAGGAGGCTTGGCTATGAAAAAATTGTTGTGTTTTATCTTGATTGTTTTTGTTATTTTTTCGGCATCTTCCGCTGTTTACGGGGAAACCCCGGTGTTGTTCTCGGTGGATAAGGTTTCCGGTGGGCTTGGGGAGGTTTTGTCGGTTGATATAAAAATAAGTGAAAACTCGAATCTCACAAACATGTTGTTGTCTTTGTACTATGATTCCAAATACCTCAAATTTAAGGAAATGGATGTCGGGGATATAGTCAGCCGCGGTCTCTACGAGTTCAATGATGCTTTGAAAGACCGTATGAAGTTTGCTTTTATTTCGGAAGACCCTATAACCAAGGGTGGAACAGTTATGACGATTTCCTTTGAGATAATAAATTCTGATTCCGAAAACAGAGAGGTTCCGCTTACTTTACAGGTAGATGAGCTTATAAGTGACTCGGTTGCTTTGGAATACATTGTTGAGAACGGTTCCGTGACAGTTGACGTTGCACAGACCCAGAACAGGGGAGATGTTAACGGAGACGGGGTTTTTGATGAAAAAGATATTGAGGAAGTAAAAGACTATCTTTTGGGTAAAGCTTCTTCTGCCGAATCCTTTGATCTCAACAGTGACGGAATCTGTGATATATGCGAATTTATTATTCTTCGTGATATGCTTTGATTTATATAACATGAAAAGCGCAGTTATTATTTCAAACTGCGCTTTTTCATTTCTTCAAATTTTTGTTTAGTGGCGCGGCCGCCGCGGATATGTCTTTCGGCTTTGTTTTTGTCAAGGACTTTTCTTACCTTTTTGAAAATATAAGGATTGATTTGCTCAAGTCGTTCACTGACATCTTTATGTACGGTGGATTTTGAAACCCCAAATCTTTTTGCCGCATCCCGCACAGTCGCGTTTTGTTCGCAGATATAGTCTGCGAGAGTCAGCACCCGTTGTTTTATATAGTCCATTGAAATCCCTCCGGTTTATCGTTATATTTAACAATATGCCGCAGGGTTTTTATTTATTCAATTGCGGAAAGGTAATTTATAAAATCTTGCCAGTCTTTTACGCAAAGCGTATCTGATATTTCTTTGTCGGTATACCATACCGGAGTTATTCCTGCTCCTCGCGCTCCGCATACATCTGCGGAAAAACTGTCGCCGCAATGCATGACTTTTTGGGGGCTTGTACCGCATTTCTGCAAAGCTGTTTTGAATATTACAGGTGATGGTTTCCTGAAAATATAATCCGCCGAAGTCATGACAAATAAAAATTCGTAACATGGCAAGATCTCCCTGAGGCGTTTTTCCAATGTTTTGCCTCTAAGCGGATAGTTACTTATTACGGCGGTTTTTATTTTTTTTTGTTTTAGAAAATTAAGGAGGTTTTCGATGTTATTTTCCGGAATAAGGGAAACCGCGTTTTTAAAGATTATATATTCTGTTTCTTCTTCATCCAAAGAAAGTTTTATTTTCAGGTAATCCAGCAGACATTTGACAAATTGTATATTCATGATTTCGGTAAGAGGATTTCTTACGAAAGCTATTTCCCGGTTTAATTCGGTATAATATTTTGCCGCGTCAGCTACAGTTATGTTCAGAGGATTGCTTATGATATACGGAAACAAAGCTGAAATAAAAACTTCGGGAGAAGGGTCTGTGGCGTGAAACAACGTTTCACCAAAGTCAAAAAATATCCATTCGGGGATTATTATATTTCTTTTGTCAGGCATTTGATAACTTCCTTTGCTATAAGGCGTTGTCCTTCAATTGTAGGATGAACCCCGTCTTGTGTACAGTATTCGGCTCCGTATTTTGCGCACATTTTTGCAAAAAGTCCGTTGAGCGGAATTAACGCGTCTGCGTGTTTTTCCGCGAGATCTCGTATAATAAAAAGTTTTTCGGACAGAGGCAAAAACCAACTGTCGTCCGACATTTCCCCTTTTGTAAAAAACGGTTCCATCGCTATAAATTTTGCGCCGGTTTTTTTTACGGAAGTAATGAGATATTTATATGTTTCGCGAAAAACATTCGCATCGCAGTTTACGCCGTTTATTCCGGCAAGAAGGGTAACGATGTTTGGTTTAAGATCAAGACAGTCTTTCTGCCATCTGTCCCGGATATCCAGTACAGAATTCCCTCCTATTCCCATGTTATAAAATGTCAGGTTGTAGTCGGGATAGAAAGCATGCAATATTTGGGGAACCATTCCCGCATATCCAAACCAGTCTCCTCCTATCCGTTTGTTTGCGTCGGTAATACTGTCGCCTTGAAAAATGATAATATCGTTTTTTTTCAGCATGATGTTTCTCCTGTAATACGCCCCCACACAAAGATGTGCGGGGGCGTAAATATTATTTTAATTTATAGTTTGTTTTTATTTACCGAACTGGCAGTCATTGTTTCCGCTTCCAGAGATGAAGAGTTCGAGGAAGTTGATCGGGTCGTTAAAGTCGGCGATCCAACCATTACGGGCAACGTCATAATTACCAGCTTTTCTTTCCTCAAGGAATGTATCCCAGTCAATGGTTTTGATAGACATATCGATTCCTACTTTTTTGAAGTCCTGTTGCATACATTCTGCTATCGCTTTATGTCCGGAATCTTCGTTGACAAGGTATTCAAAGGATATCTTTTTGTCTCCCGTGAGTTTCCCTTCGCTGTCAAATTTGTAACCGAGTTCTTTGAGGATATCAATAGCTTTTTCTCTGTTTTGTTCAAGTTCGTCTTGATCGGAACCCTCCGGGAAATATCCGACAGCGTCTTTCACAGGGTAAGTGTACGCGTCGTCATTTTCACGGAATACTCCGCCGTGACCGTTAAGCATGCCTGCCGGTACAAAAGTTGTTGCTATCTGTTGTCCGGTCTGTCCGCAAGTCTCAACGATATAGTCTCTGTCAACAAGAAGCGAAAGAGCCATTCTTAATTTGCTTGCGTCTGTTCCGCTTAAACCTTCAAAAAGATCGCTTTTTACATTGAATGATACATAATATGTTCCGAGCTGATCGATTTTATAAAAATCGCTTCTCTTTTGGAGCTCTGACAGTTTATCGTTCGGAGCAGTATCTATAAAATCAAGATTGCCTGCTTCATATGCGGCAAATATAGCGGTATCATCTGCGGAAAGCATGAACTCAAGTCTTTCGATTTTGACTTTGTCTGCATTGTGATAGTAGGGGTTCTTTACATAAACCATGCTTTCGTCATGTGACCAGCTTTCAAGTACATACGCGCCGTTGGAGACAAACCCGGCTTCTATTGCCCACGCACCTGCGTCAAGGATTTTTCCATCAGAGCCGAGATATCCTTCAGCGCTTTCCACTTCTGACTGTTTCACAGGGAAGAAAGTGGGGAATGCGCAAAGGTCAAGCATATAAGCACAGGGTGCAGAAAGAACGACCGTCAATGTTTTCCCGTCTTCGGAAGCGGTAACATTAATACCTTCTTCTGTGTTTTAACCTGCGATTCCGCTGAACATATACGAATAGTCAGCAGCTGTTTCGGGGTTCGCAGCTCTCTTCCAAGAATATTCAAAATCTTTTGCGGTAAGTTCGGTCCCGTCAGACCATTTAAGATTGTCTTTAAGAGTGAACGTATAAGTCAAACCATCTTCGCTTACCGTATAAGATTCGCATAGATCCGGAACAGCCTCGCCTTCGGCGTTGTAAGTATACAAGCCGGAAAAGCTGTTTGCCGCGAGACATGCGCCGTCTACTGAGCTGTTAAGTGCGGGGTCGAGTCTGTCTGGCTCTGAAGCAAGGTTTATCCTAAGGGTGGTGCTGTCGCCGTTTGTCGTGTACATAAAGAATTTTGTTCCGTACACATTCGCATAAAAGCCCTCAACGGTATCTTTCATCATGTAGATAGCATTATAGTAATAAATAGGCATGACCGCGCCGGTACCCATAAGGATATCTTCTGCTTTATGCATGAGCTCTTCGCGTTTTACGAAATCAGTTTCTGCTTTGATTTCCGCTACAAGCGCGTCAAATTCGGACCAGTCTGACGCGTCATAAGGAGTTGTGTAAAGCTCTACTGAGGTTCCGTCCTGATTGCCGGAAATG
>CALWNV010000055.1 GCA_944382895.1 uncultured Clostridia bacterium
TTTGACTTCACATCGTGTTCCTTGCCTCTGAAAACATTGATTTTACTGGACTTGCTCATGTTTTCTTATTAGGAGGCAAGTCAGCCTTTGCCCTTTTTGGCGAATACAACCGCACACGAGACAAACCATATGATTGACTCAAGATGCGGATTACACTGCACCGGCTGTGAATATAAGGAAACTTGCGGCTGCGGCGGTTGCATAGAAACCAACGGACATCCGTTCCATGGTGAATGCCCGGTTGCAGTATGTTGTCAGAATAAAGGTATTGTACATTGCGGGGAATGTGCCCAAATCCCTGCGAGCTTCTAACGCAGTATTCATGTGATCCTGAGCATGGCGATACTCCTCAGGGTGCCAGAATCGAGCAGTGTAAGCGGTGGTACGCCGAGTCGAAAGGAAAGAATTAAAATGGATGCAAAGATAATTTCTCTCCGTATGGAGCGCCAGTGCTTCATTCATAAAGCGGATAAAGATGAATACATAAATTTATACCGTGATACTCAGCCGGGACAAAATGTTTACTGGAATGGATTCGGACAGCCCCCGACACTTTCTTTTCGTGCTGATTTTGATGATATTGAATTTAACCGTGACCGTCAGCTGAAACGAAAACTGATAAAAGGCAGATTCTCCGGCGGTAATTTAGGCTGGATTGTGCCGGAAGATATAGAGTTGTTCGTGGCTCTTTACTGCAAGCCGCTTGTAAAACCAACTGAAATACAGCTTCGGGTCTTGGAGTTGATTGAACGGGAGGGACCGCTCAACATCCAGCAAATCAAAGAAGAAACAGGTTTGTTGGTGAAAGAGATTACACCTGCTTTGCACCGCCTGCAGGAAGCGTTTTTGATTTATGAGGATCAGTATGACGGCGAGTGGGACCGCGGCTGGTATAAGTTCGCAGAGATGTTTCCGGAAGTAGATCCGGATAAATATATCAGACTCGATGCCATTAAAATCGTATTGCAAAGATTCGCGTATCGTCTTGTATGGTTCGATACTGCCATGGCAAAGTCCTTTTATAAGCTTCCGGCAAAAGAAATCAATCTGGCAGTCGACGAGTTGGTTGCAGAAGGCTTTTTAGTTGAATCAAATTCAGGATATATGTTGAAAAGTGATGGTGAATTATTGACAAACTATGAGCCTAAGGCGTTGGATTTTGTATATGCTGTCCACCGAAATGACTTTATTTATAAGGCTCACGAGCACATTCTAAAGGAAATGGCAAAAAGACTTACGGAGGGACTTGAATATGACCACGAACCCCTGCAGTACCTGTTAATTGACGGTGAGTTTCATGGCGCTTCAGTCGGACATTTCCGAAACGGCCCGTATGATCTCAATGACATCGTTTGTGATTTGCCGGATGCCGAGAATCGAAAAGATGAAATTATAGAGGCGATAAAATATGTGAACTATGGGAAGGCACCCTCTCGGTTCATGGGAAAGGAATTATAAACGGGACATGTTTCGATTACGGTTGCGAGCGGCTCGGATTTGCGCTTGATTGACTTTATTTACTAAAGTGACGTTGGATCGATTTCACCAGATTCAACGTCACTTTTTTGCTTGTGAGATTGAGGTCTGAGTAAGATAATCAAATGGTATTATGATCGGATTTTTCTATACCGGATTTGTATACTGCAGAAAAGAGATCAAATCCGGATAAAGGTTTTCTTTTATTATATGTTGAAAAAAGAAATTTTTTTTGCTATAATATACCTACATCGATAAAAATATCTGGTTATAGGGTTGATAAAAAGTAACTGCCGAAACTATTGGAAATGATGATTTTTGTTTTTTTTGCGATGGTTTTTAATGTGATTTTATCGTGATGTGTATTTTTTGAAAAATAGAAACGAACGGAAAACATTCGATATCAAAAAGTGAGATAAGTTTTCGTATATACGGTTGTTTAGTATGCGCAGAATCAGTGTGTGGGGATTTGTGTCTTTTGCAGGATATATCCTGTAAAAGAGGGGGTAAGTAAAATGGATTATTTGGCATTGTTGAATGAAAAACAACTTGAAGCGGTTAAAGAGACAGAAGGATATTTACGGGTAATCGCCGGCGCGGGAAGCGGAAAAACCAAGTTGCTTGTAAGCCGGTATGCGTATCTTGTTAAGGAATACGGCATCAATTCCGCCAATATTTTGTGTGTCACTTTTACCAATAAGGCCGCGGGAGAAATGCGCAGAAGGATACGTGCGATTATAGGCGAAGAATATGATACATCGCTTATTTGCACATATCACGGGTTTTGCGTAAGGGTTTTACGTGAGGATATTGAAAAACTTTTTTATCCGAAAGAATTCCAGATACTCGATCGTTCACAGCAAAAAGAGATATTGGGAGAGATATATCAGAAGTTCGAATTGAAGCTGGATCATGCGAGTTTTGAAAAAATAATTAAATATATTGCGCTGAAAAAAGCGGACAGAAAATATGTATCTAATATGTGTTCGCGTGAAAAATGTGTGATCCTTGAGCCATTAGTATCGCTTGACGATAATATAGCGGAAGAGTATCTGCAGAGGCAAAAACAGATTTTTGCCATGGATTTTGATGACTTGATGTATTTTACGCTTGATATGTTTTCCAGATGCCCGGATGTTTTGCGAAAGTGGCAGACGAGATTGAATTATATTCAGGTGGATGAGTTTCAGGATAGTTCCAAAACGGAAATGGAGCTGCTCAATTATCTGTCGGCAAAGCATAAGAATCTTATGATCGTAGGCGATCCGGATCAAAATATATACGAGTGGCGCGGCAGTGACGTTAAACTTCTTGTGGATTTCGATAAATCACATATTCCATCAAAGACGATCTACCTCAATCAGAATTACCGTTCTACCGCTAAAATCCTGAATTGCGCCAATTTCCTTATCAGAAATAATATTTTCAGGCTTAAAAAAGATCTTTTCACAAAACGTGAAGGCGGCGCAGACGTATATCATTACCATATGGGAAGCGAATTCTCGGAAGCAGAGAAGATATGTGAGCTCATACAGCAGCTTAAATCACGGGAAAACTGCGATTTTGCTGATTTTGCAGTCTTGTACAGGTCTTCATTCCTTTCACGTGTAATAGAAAAAAAATTTACTGAAAACGGTATTCCGTATGAGATATTCGGCGGTGTAAAATTTTATCATCGTATGGAGATCCAGGATATTATGGCATATCTGCGGCTTATCGCATTTGATGACGATGTCTCTTTTAAGCGTATAATCAATACTCCCCGCCGCAGATTCGGCCGGATAAAATTCGGTCGTTTGAAATCTTTACAGGCAGAGAAATCCCTTTTTCAAACTTTGAAAGACAATCTTGACGATCCCGTAATTAAAAACAGTGATGTCGGGCCTTTTATTGAATTTATTGATACTTTGCGCGACCAATATGGAAAAATCCCCGTTTCCGAATGCGTAAATAAGATATGCGTTGAAAGCGGATATGAAAAATATATCCGTGAACTCGGCGACATGGAGCGTTTTGACAATCTTGCCGAATTCAAAAAAATTGCGGCAGAGTATGAAAACAGTTTTGGAGAGCGAGTGTCTCTGAAAGAGTTTATCAATCAGATATCCCTGCAATCTGAAGATGATTCTGAAACTCAGCCCGATATGGTAAAACTTATGACTATTCACGCGGCAAAAGGTCTGGAATTCCCATATGTGTTTATTATCGGGTTTTCGGAAGGAATATTTCCGTCTTCCAAAACCATAGAGGAAAGGAAGGAGCTGGGGCTGGAGGAAGAAAGACGGCTTTGTTATGTCGCGATAACCAGAGCCGAACGGGGGCTTTTCTTACTTGACAGTGAAGGTTATAATAAAAACGGGAAGCAAAAACTTCCGTCAAGGTTTCTCAGAGAGATCGGAGAATCAAATTATATCAGAATAGGAACGATACCAAAAGACCTTCAGGACGCTTCCGACAGATATGTTTCAGGCGCTGTTGTTTTACCGGAAGAAAATAGATACTCTGTCGGAGATACGGTTTTTCATCATGCTTTTGGAAAGGGCGAAATTATATCTTTAGGCAAAAACAAAAACAGTTATGTGATACGGTTTGACAAACTTGCGAGCGAAAGAGAGATATCGGCGGAGTTTTTTGAAAACAGCCAGGACGCTGCAAAATCTGAACTTAAAGAATCTTCGAAAGAAAATGAATTTGCTGAAACCAACCTTCCCAAAGCCTCCCGCGAAAATAAAAACGAAAACTCTGCGTCTGTCCCGGAAAATGTTCCGCAGATACCTGATGATACGGTATCTGTCCCTAAAGCGAAACAGGAAGATATTCCGGATAAACAAAACCAAATAGTTACGGGAAAAAAGAAAGCCGATACTGGGAAAAAAGAAAAACCGGAAAAAATAAAACCGGAGTATAAACCGCCAAAGCCTAATCTTAAAGATTATGAGAATCTCTGGGAGCGGCCTGATGTTCCGAAAACAGGCTGGACTTGCGTCGGGGTTACAGATCTGGGCTCTCCGTGCGGAGTATGCGGAATGTGCGGGAAGCAGATAATAAGATATGTTCATCATATGGAGCACCCCTCATATCGGCGTATCAATGCGGGCTGTATTTGCGCCGGTAAAATGGAAGGTGATGTTGAGGGGGCAGTTAGAAGAGAAGCGGAATATAAGAATTTTCAGAAGCGGCGTCAAAATTTTATTAACCGGAAATGGAAAGTTTCAAGAAATAACAACAGTTATATAAAAGTCAAGGATCGTTTGGTTGTTCTTTATTATAATGAAAGATATAATGACTGGAAGTATTCTTTAGACGGTGTTTTTTGTTCGGAATCGTATAAATGCCGTGAGGATGCGATGGGCGCGGCGTTTGATCGTCTTTATAATAAAGAAACGGATAGATGATTTTTCAACAAGACTTATTGGGGCGGATATCGCGAGAGTTTTTATAAAATGCGGGACTTTACCGAAGAGACATCCTTTTGTATACCTTTTTGGAGTGAAAAATATGGCAGATTGGAACTCTACACAATACTTAAAATTTAAAAACGAACGCACACAGCCTGCCGTTGACTTGGCTATGCGTATCAAAAACAATCCAAAAACTATAGTTGACATCGGATGTGGTCCCGGCAACAGCACAAAGGTGCTACGGGACATTTTCACCGATGCCAACATTCTCGGTATAGATAACTCCCCGAATATGATAGAAAAAGCTAAAAGTGAGCATTCCGACATTGATTTTGACCTTTGCGATGCTTTGTCGCTTGACGGAAAATACGACCTGCTGTTTTCTAACGCTTGCCTACAATGGATACCCAACCACGATACTCTCATTCCGTCACTTATGGAAAAATTAAATGACGGCGGTATTCTAGCTGTGCAAGTGCCAATGAATGGTGAAGAGCCATTGTTCCGTCTGATCCGTGAAGTGGCAAATGAGTCCAAATGGGAATTGTCGGGCGTTAAGCTTCAGCCAAACGAGACGCTGACACCTTCCGAATATTATAATATCCTTTCGAAATATTCTTCTGCCTTTGATATGTGGGAGGTCAAGTATTACCACACAATGTCCGACCACAAGGCACTTGTGGATTGGGTGAAAGGCACGCGTCTTCGCCCGTATCTCGACTATCTCGGAGTAGAAAAGGGTGCAGAATTTGAAGCAGAAATCATAGAACGCTCAAAAGAACTGTATCCGATTACGCATAACGGCAATGTTGTTCTTGGGTTCCGTAGATTTTTCTTTATGGCAGTAAAATAAAAAAGTATAATTTTTTGAAAAGCTTAACCTTTTATGCTATAATACTCTACAATAAAGCACAACCGCTTGCAACTATTCTTTCTTTGCAACCATCGGTTTTATCGCACCTGATAAGATATTGATAAATTCTCGTCGTACAGGCAGTATAATATGGATTATCAGAATAATACGAAAACTACATCACACGGTTTATAAACAAAAAGCGTTAAGTTGTGGATTTCGGCAACGAATGGGATTTATTGATATAAACGCCGTACGGATCCTCCGTACGGCAGTTTATGTATCAAGAAATTTATACAGGTTTTTATTTATATAGAAAAAATAGTGCGTTTTCTGAAGTATACTGTTATTTTTTTGATTTTTTAATAATAAATTTATCAAAAATATATGTTATAATTATATATAAGTGTTTGTAGAATATCTTAAAAAGATTTTGTCTGGACTTTTTGTGCCTAATCAAAAAAGAAAGATTAAATTATACTTTTTATGTATTTATACTTATTTTATTATCAGTATTTTCAAGCTGCATATTTTGAACGTTATCGCGTGTGTCATTTATATTTTTTATTTTTAGTCTTTTTTAGCAGTAAGATATATTATAGCATTATTTTAGATATATATTGTGTTTAAGATAATATATAAAAATTATTGCATTTTATAAAAAAATATATTAAAATATATTTATATAGCGGTATAGTTTTATATTATAACGAACAGCGGATTGTTTTTATTATAAGTACAGTTTGTTTCATGTTTGAATACATACAAACAAGGCATCATAATATTTTGTTCTGTTTGTTTTGTTCAAGGGGGCGTTTTGGAAATAACGGTGTTTCAAAATGGTAATATTGTGTTTTGAAGGAGGTGAAGGAATAGTATAAAACAGGTTCAGTGTATTTATGGGGAAAATTTTGCTTATTATATTGTTCCGGAGTATTTCGGGGGTTAAAATTTCAACAATCATATACATGCTACTCATCAGTAAACATGGTTTTTCACGTGGGGAGTTTTTCAACGTAAAAGAAAAAAAATTTTATTTTTGATAGATTTATTTGCCTTATATAATAAGATTTTGATAAATTTTATCATAATAATAATCTTAAATTCCATGTTTAACATGTATATCTATGATTTGGCGTGTTTAATTATTGTAGAAAATGAACTACAATTATTATGAATAAAACATGGAGAGTATAGGTATTATGAGTAGTAATTGTTCAAAGTTTATCGGAAAGCGTATTGCGGAGCGCAGAAAAGAGCTTAAAATGACGCAAGAAGAGTTTTCAAAAATCATAGGTGTTAACGCGAAGTATATCAGTGCGATTGAAACAGGGGTTAATGTTCCGAGAGTTGAAACGTTGGTAAAGATAATGAACGCGCTGGATGTAGAACCTAATTATATATTTATGGATAAGACTAAAAATGGGACGTATCTACGTACAAATGAGCTCTATGAGAAAATGGGGGAATTCAGCATAGAGGAAAGACAGGCTATCATGAATATATTTGATTGCATTATTATGAATTTCAGAAAAAAATAAGAAAATAAAGCAAAAAAGAGGTATAAGAGGTATAAAGTAAACATAAATTTCTGGAGGGGAGCGCATTGCTTCAGTATTATTTATCGTTAATTGAAACCGAGGAAGATAAAAAGACGTTCAGTGAGATTTATGAAGTATATCAGGAATCGCTTTACAACTATTCCTTTAGTCTTCTGAAAAACGCTTCCGATGCGGAAGACGCTTTGCAGAACGCTTTTTGCAACATAATCAGGGCGATGTCCGTTCCGGAGGATATACACAGCACAAAAGTCAAGAATTATTTATACGCTACGGTCCATCATTGTTGTGTAGACATATTAAGAGAAAAACAAAAACGCGGCTGTGAGATATCAGTCGATCTTTATCCTGACATATTTCCGGACAATAAGCTTTTAGACGAACAGTATTTTGTAAATGAGACATATCGTGAAGCGATCGAAAAGCTTAAATCTTTTTCTCCGGAAATGGTCGCGCCGTTTACACTTTATTATTACAACAATTTTTCATATACTCAAGTAGCTAATTTGCTTAATATTACGGAAGTGGCCGCGCGAAAGCGCGTCTCCAGAGTAAGAAAAGCGATAAAAGCCGCAATAGGCAAAGGAGAAAGCGATGAGCAGAAAAAATGAACTGCTTTACAGGAATGCCGCTGAATGCATAGCGGAGCACTATATAAAAAATATTTACGAGTCAACCGGGAAAGTAGCTTTTTCAGAGCGGCATAAAGCCCGGATGGAGGAGATTTTCGGTCACAAAAGTATTATGACGGTATTTTTCAGAATACCGAAAAGGATAACTTTTGTGTTTTTGATATGCGCGCTGATTATTGCCACGCCGCTTTCCATAAAAGCGATAAGAGAGCCTTTGTTTGACTTTTTTGCGAGTTTGTTCAGTAATGAGGTTCATTTGCGTATAGATGGCACGACCGTCATAGAGCAGTGCCCGAAGTCGATCAAAGGAGAGTATGTTCTTGATTATGTTCCTGAAGGTTACGAGCTCGAAAACAGAGACGCTACTGAGACCCGCGTCACTCTGCGTTATTCGGACGGCGCAGGGAGCTTCGAGTTTGTCCAGAGCGTTCTGGAGACATATGATCTGATCATCCCCGGTAATTCACAGATACTTGATGATGAAATCATTATAAACGGATTTGAGGGCAAAGCTTACACCTATGACGGAATAACCGTCTTGGTCTGGGCAAACGATGAATATCTGTTTGAAATAATTTCCGGAGGCACGCTTGATCTTGAGGAACTTATCAAAACGGCGGAAGGCGTTTCCGGAGGCTTGTATACTGATGAGCTTGATCATATGAACAACGCGCCTGTTTCTGTGATTGACGAAGAACCTGATGATACTGGAGCTTGCGTAATAGAAAGAGAATCTTTCGGTTTTACCGTTCCCGAAGGGCTGACTGAGACAGACAACCTTTCGGTGGGAGATATGCTGATAATAACTTGGCAGGATAAAAACGGAAAAAATCTTGTTTTGCAGATATCTTATAAAAACAGTCAAATCGCGATGTTCAACATTGACGAGAGTTATATCAAAAAACAGATAACCGAGGATATTGTGGTATATGAAAAATTAGATTTTCCGTGCGCGTATGTCTGGCAGGATGAAAAATATTATTATGCTATTAGTTGTTATTCTGAAATTATCACCCCGAATATGGTCGAGGATATGATAAAATCTTTGTACTGAACGCATGAAAAAAAGCGCCGGGAAAATCGGCGCGTTTTTTTATGTCACAAAATCCGACTTTTTTCGTCATTAATCTTAAGGGTGCGGAAAAAATATTTGAGGAAAGGATTTTGTTCATGTCAAAAAAGATTATCTCGGCGTTTTTATGCGCTGTAATCGCCGTTTCCGTGTTTACATGCTTCCAGGTCCCCGGTTTTGCGGATGAAATCTCAGATAATGAGCTTACTTTGATAGACGGGACACCGTCGCTGGCAAGATCTGCTAATTTTAATCTAATAACGTCTGGTATCAGTGTGGAGAATGATGTCGCCAACGGTACCGCGTTTTTGGCGGGCAGCGGAACTGATATCACAAAAATAATTGTGTTTTTATATATCCAGAAAGAGATCGGATATGATGACTGGGAGATAATAGAGGACAAAATGGTCGTCATCAATAACTATTACGGCGGCGCGAGCATCACATGCGACGATCCGGAAAAGGTCGAGCACGGACATAATTACAGGCTCAGGGTTTCCGGTTACGCGTACAAGGGAACCTCGTATACGGGGGATGTCGTATACAGTGATGTTAAATATTATCCCTGATTATCCTCTCGCGCGGCAGAGCACCGTATCGTCAACAGACAATACTTAAATAAAAAACAATGTTTTTTTCTGCGCCCGGGCACATACCCTTTAATAAATACGCCTTTCAGCCGTAAAGAAGATTGCTGAGCGCCGCGATAAGATACGTGCGCGCGCACGACGGCTTCATCCCTGTGTATTTGCGGAAGAATTTTATAAAGTTCTGCGAGGATGAAAACCCGAGCTCTTCCGCGATCGCGTAAACGCTGTTGCAGGGGTTTGAAAGTTTGGATATAGCGAAGCCTATACGCAGCATTTGCATATATCTGTAATAAGGCATATGTATGTGTTTTTTGAACATCCTTTCGATTTTGTCGCTGCTCATCAGAAACAGGTCACAGATATCGCTCAGCGGCGGGGTCGAGTATATATTGTCTTTTACATAGTCGACTATTTCAGCGAACTCCTCATATAAAACGCTGTTGAATGACTGCGGTTTATATATCAGCTCAGGCCTGTAATAATGAAAATATGTAAGGTCTGTGTTTTTTATGTTGTATGACTTTTGTTCTACCTCATACAAAAATGTGAAGCCGAGGCCGTCTACTTCCAAAACGATTTGTTTTTTGTCGTTTTTAATTACGATATCAAACATAACTTTACCCTCCGTTGATAATTTTTGATACAAATGACCCGGAGGCGGGTTGTCCTTCCGGTTCTTTGTAATCCGCTTAGTTGTTTTGTTAAAAATTTCAACCATATATTGCAATATTTGGGAGCTTTTGTTATTATTTACGTAAATTTCGACATTTTGTGACAAAAAACGAGGTATATATGATTAGCGGGTACTGTTAAAAAGGAAGTACCAAAGCAAAAAATACCGCTTCATTTACATACATTTATACAATTTATCAGAAAAAATGAAACAGAAAAAAATTTTTGTCATACCATAAAATAAATCTACGGATTGCCTGTATTGTTATCCAAGGTGTTTTCACTTAAAAGCAAAAAAACCCCCGGCGTGAAAAAACAGCCGGGAATTTTTTTTGCTTTTGATTTTCAACTACTGGTGGCTTAAAAAATCATCAAAGATTAATTATGCCGCGTGTTTCTTTACAGAGTGATTTCAACAATGTCGCGCTTTTCGGTCAAAAAATGCTTTTCCCGAAAGAGTTCAGGTCTTTGCACGCCTCAACAACGCGCGCGGTTATCCCTTTTTCGCCTTTAGACATATATGAACGCGGGTCGTATACTTTCTTAGTCCCAACTTCGCCGTCGATTTTAAGGACTCCGTCATAGTTTTTGAACATATGGTCCGCTATCGGGCGGGTGAAAGCATACTGGGTGTCTGTGTCTATATTCATTTTGATAACGCCGTATTCAAGCGTTTCACGGATCTCTTCAAACGAAGAGCCTGATCCGCCGTGGAACACATAGCTGAAATACGCGTTATCTCCTTTTGCGGCTTTGAGCGCGTCTTGGCCCTGTTTGAGTATTTTGGGGTTCAGCTTTACATTCCCCGGCTTATATACGCCGTGAACGTTCCCGAAAGTCGCCGCGAGCATATATCTGCCAAGCCCGCCGAGTTCTTCCTCGACCATAAGCATGTCCTCGGGAGTGGTATAAAGTTTTTCTTTCCCAACGCTTTCGTTGTTTATCCCGTCTTCTTCTCCCCCGACGACGCCTGCCTCTACTTCAAGAATAATTTCATTCTCCGCGCATTT
>CALWNV010000056.1 GCA_944382895.1 uncultured Clostridia bacterium
CCGTAGTGAAAAGTGCCTTGCTGCCCGGTTATGGGATCCGTTCTGTATCCATAAGGGCTGCTGGGATTGCTCAGTGATCGCGTTGAAAGCGGCTCATACAGAGTTGTGATTGCTTGAACAGGAAGCTGCACTGCGGAAAGAATTGAAATCACCATCACTACCGCAAGCAGCAGACTTAACTTCCTGCCTTTTTTCATTTCTTCCAACCTCCTTATATTTTTATTTCAGGAATAAACCGTGATGTTTTTATATGTAAATAAAAAGCTTTAATTTACTTACCAAGATAATTCAAATCGACATAACATATTATAGCATATTTCGGCATATTTGTCAATACAGATTAAAAAATATTACTATTATTCTGTTTTTTTATATATAATTGACAATATTTGACAGTTTTTGAAACATATAAGTATAAAAACCGACTATCTTGCACACACAATAATATATAAATAAAATTAAAAATAACCTTTAACAAATTTATACTTCTAATTCAGAAAAAAAAGACATATGTTTGTGAGGGGGCGATTTTAATGTTTGAATTTCTCGGAGCAAACATATTCTATCTTATATTACATATAAACGGAGCAGGAGCTTTTCCACAACCGCTTGGAGAAAAAAAAGAAGCGCTGCTTATAGAAAAAATGTGCAAAGGCGATAAAGAAGCAAGAGCGCTTTTGATTGAACATAATCTCAGGCTTGTTGCGCATGTCGTAAAAAAATACGGGATCACCCAGGATGAACAGGATGATCTGATTTCAATCGGGACAATAGGGCTCATCAAAGCAATCGACAGTTTCAAATCAGATAAAAAAACCAGATTAGCCACATATGCCGCACGGTGTATTGAAAACGAGATACTCATGCATTTCCGAAGCAAAAAAAAGACAGCAAACGATGTTTCGTTAAACGAGGAAATAGACACAGATAAAGATGGAAACAGTCTTTCTCTGATCGACGTAATCGCGGAAGAAGACCGTATTCTCGAAAATATTTTCAGAAAAACAAAAACCGAAGAACTTAGAAAGGCCATAAAAGAAAAGCTTGATGACCGCGAAAGACTTATAATAAATTTAAGATATGGGATTACGGAACCTGCTCTCACCCAAAAAGAAACAGCGCTCAGACTGGGGATATCCCGATCATATGTTTCACGTCTTGAAAAGAAAGCCTTGGAAACTCTGAAAAAAGAATTAAAAAGCTTTTGATGTTCATTATCGTAAACTATACCAAAAAATATAATATTAAATAAACTCAGTCATAAACAACGATATTTCAAACGGCGTACTGGTTTACAGTTTTTTACTGAAATCAGTACGCCTTGAATTTATTCAATTGAGATTTTCAATGTTTATTATATAGTTTTTATTCACCGACGCGAATCCACAATAGAATATTTCCATCAAATCTCAAATACCTCAATCTTCACGTTCGACAATAATAGTTTCTGAGTCAGATCCCGTTTTTCGCAAAATTTTATTCAAACGGGAAACAGTCCATAACTCCGAAATACCGTTAAAAATCAAACCTATACCAACCAAAATCACGGGGATTCCGGCTGCTTCGCCCAAATTAAATAAAATAACAACAGCCAAGACGGCAAGTACAGCGGATGAGATCAAGCCAATCCACCATCTTCCGTATCCGTTCCTTAAAAGTTCTATTGACTGCTGGAATTTTACAAAAGCCGCAATAAGAATAATCAATCCTAAAATGAAAGGAAAAAATGATTTGAATAAATCCAATGCAATAAAAACAAAAATACCGAAAAACACCATACAAAGTCCGGCAGCAAGATTATATCTGAAAATATCTCTTCCCGAAATTGTGGTGAAATACTCTATTATTTTAACTATTCCGAACAATACAAGAGCTCCGGCAAAAATAAACCACATAAGATCCGTCACTGTCTGGCTGAAAATAACAAAAAAAACGCCGACAGCAATAGAGATAAGGGATGTAACTATATATTCTTTTTTAAGATTCCTTAAAAGTCTACTCATGTCCACTCTCCTAACATATATAATTTGATAGTTCATGTATATGATATAGTATACCATGATTAAACAATAAAAGCAATATTTATAGCCACTGTTTTTGTTTTTTGAAGAATAAAGTTTACATTTTCTGGTTATAAAATTTTACAATTATGCTCTATAATATATGTGTATATGATATATGTGGGAGTTTGGGCTTTTATTATCCTGCATTATAAAAAATGATGAGGTGGTCAAATAGTATGAATGATCCGAATGTCCTTTTTGTATGCGCGATGGGTCTTGGGGTCGTTTTTTGCGGACTGATTTTTCTGATTTTAGTCTCAGTGATCGCGAGTAAGATCATAAATCTCGCACAGTCACGCAAAAAACCGGAAAATAAACCCGATACGTCGAAAGATATTTCACAATCCGAACCCATAGCGAACCGTAAAGAATTTGTAGCTGCGGTTTCCGCGGTGATTGCCGAGCAACTCGGTACCGACATAAACGCTATAAGAATAAAAAGCATAAAAAAAGTTTAAGGGTGGTTTATTATGAAAAAATATAAAGTAACAGTCAACGGAACACCGTATGAGATTGAAATAGAAGAAATTGACGCTGCGCAAATAAAGCAAAGTTCAAACAAGCCCTCCGTAAAAAAAGAAATCTCTGCGGAACCTGCACAGGCAGCCAACACACACGGAAACGGAAAAGAAATAACCAGCCCAATGCCGGGAACAATCCTTTCGGTAAATGTGACTGAAGGACAAACAGTCAAAGCCGGGGACATCCTCATGATACTTGAAGCGATGAAGATGGAAAATGAGATTCTTGCGCCCGCTGACGGAAAAATCTCAAAAGTATCCGTCGAAAAAGGCGCGACGGTCGAACCGGGAACCGTTCTCTGCGTTATCGCATAGGAGGGTTTTCAATGGATGCCATCATAAATTTTATACAAGATACCGGTTTTTTCGGTTTCGCTGAAAATCCCCTGAATCTGATAATGATTGCCGTAGCGATCTTTCTGATATATCTTGCCATAGCAAAAAAATTCGAACCGCTTCTTCTTTTACCTATTGCTTTCGGAATGCTCCTTACGAATTTGCCCGGAGCTGAAATGTTTCACGAAGAAATATTTGCGGGAGGCCATATAGACTGGGCAGCATTCGGAGCAGGAAGCGCAGGTCTTGTGGATTATCTGTACCTCGGTGTAAAATGCGGGATTTATCCGTGTCTTATCTTCTTCGGAGTAGGCGCAATGACAGATTTTGCGCCTCTTATAGCAAATCCCAAAAGCCTTCTCTTAGGTGCGGCGGCTCAACTCGGAATATTTATCACATATGTTGCAGCGATTCTGTTTGGTTTTACCGGACCGCAAGCATCATCAATAGGAATAATCGGCGGCGCGGACGGACCGACGGCTATATTTGTCACAACGATGCTGGCACCTGAACTTTTAGGACCTATCGCTATCGCCGCGTATTGTTATATGGCCCTGGTCCCCGTCATACAGCCACCGATAATGAAAGCTCTTACAACAAAAAAAGAACGTTGTATCGTAATGAAACAACTTCGTACAGTCTCAAAAAAAGAGAAAATCATTTTTCCTATACTTGTAACGATTTTCGTTTCTCTTCTGGTTCCCGCGGCAGCGCCGCTTATAGCATGCCTTATGCTCGGAAATCTTTTCCGTGAAAGCGGAGTAACCGAAAGGCTGAGTAAAACCGTTCAGAACGAACTGATAAATATCGTAACTATATTCCTTGGCATATCTGTCGGGGCGACAGCAACCGCAAAAACATTTCTCCAGCCTCAAACTCTCGCAATAGTTTTCATGGGAGTTGTCGCGTTTGGTTTCGGAACGGCAGGAGGAGTCCTTCTCGCAAAGTTCATGAATCTGTTTCTCAAAAACAAAATCAATCCTCTTATAGGCTCAGCAGGGGTTTCCGCCGTACCGATGGCCGCGCGTGTTTCACAAAAGGTCGGTCAGGAAGCAAATCCTGCAAACTTTCTTCTGATGCACGCTATGGGACCGAATGTTGCGGGAGTTATAGGTTCCGCTATCGCCGCAGGAGTTTTGCTTTCTATATTCGGCTGATGAAAGGAGAAAAAAATGTCTGTAAATCCTTTGAAAATAACAGATACAGTTTTGCGTGACGGGCATCAGTCCCAAGCCGCAACACGAATGAGAACAGAAGACATGATTGAAGCGTGCCCTGTTCTCGATAAAATAGGATATTGGTCAATTGAATGCTGGGGCGGAGCGACTTTTGACGCCTGTATGCGTTTTCTCAACGAAGACCCTTGGGAAAGACTGCGCACGCTTAGAAAAGCATTACCTAATACAAGACTACAGATGCTTTTAAGAGGACAAAACCTTTTAGGCTACAAGCATTATGCCGATGATGTAGTAGAAGAATTCTGTAAAAAAGCCATTGAAAACGGAATCGATATTATAAGGATATTTGACGCGCTCAATGACACACGAAACATGGAAGCGGCCGTCAAATACACAAAAAAATACGGAGGAACCGTTGAAGCGGCAATAAGCTATACGGTAAGTCCCGTGCACAATGAAGATTATTTTATAAATCTGGCACAAGAACTCCAGGAAATGGGCGCTGATACCATATGCATAAAAGACATGGCAAATCTGCTTTTACCGTATGACGCCTATTCACTTATAACCAGAATGAAAAAGAGCCTGAGTATTCCGGTTCATCTGCACACGCACAACACGACCGGAACAGGGGACATGACCAACTTAATGGCGGCTCAGGCAGGAGTTGATATAGTGGATACTTGCCTGTCTCCGTTCGGTAACGGAACATCACAACCGGCTACAGAACCTCTTGTCGCGGCGCTTAAGGGTACTGACCGTGATACCGGGCTGGATCTGAAAGCACTCAGCGAAGCCGCGGTGTATTTCAGAAAAGTAGCGCAACGGTTTCAAAATGAAGGTATCATAGATCCGAAGGTTTTACGTGTTGATACAAACACGCTTTTGTATCAGGTTCCCGGCGGGATGCTCTCTAATCTTATTTCCCAACTCAAACAAGCAAATGCGGAAAACAGATTTTACGATGTTTTGAACGAGATCCCGAAAGTCAGAGCGGATTTCGGATATCCTCCCCTTGTAACACCCACAAGCCAGATCGTAGGATCACAGGCGGTATTGAATGTCCTCTCCGGTGAACGATATAAAATCTTTACAAAAGAATCAAAAGGTCTTTTACGCGGCGAATACGGAAAACTGCCGGGGAAAGTAAATGAAGAGATACGTAAAAAAGCCATCGGAAACGCCGAGATAATAACCTGCCGCCCGGCCGATCTTATAAAGCCCGAACTCGAAGCATATCGCGAGGAGTTAAAAGGAACGGTATCATCAACCGAAGACATACTCAGTTATGCCCTTTTCCCGCAGGTTGCCCCGGGCTTTTTCAAAAAAAGGGATTGTAAAGAGCCCGACGTCAGAGAATTTTTTGTGGAAGATTGTTCGGAATGATATTTATCAAATCAGTCGATTCAACCAACACATATCTTAAAAACATGGCGGAAAACGGCGCTCCCGACAGGATCGCCGTCGTCGCCGAAACCCAGAAAAAAGGCCGGGGCAGATTGTCAAGGTCTTTTTTTTCTCCTCCGGATACAGGATTGTATATGAGCATTCTTGTCCGTTCTGAACACCCGCAAACAAAAATAACAACCATGGCAGCGGTCGCGGTCTGCCGGGCTGTTGAACGCATTTTTAATCTGGAAACCGGGATAAAATGGGTAAACGATGTTTTTGTTTCAGGAAAAAAAGTCTGCGGGATACTCACAGAGGGTGTCACGGGATCGGACGGTTTTTTTGCTGTTGTAGGTATCGGAATAAACATATTTTCTCCCCGGGAAGGATTTCCGGAAGAACTGAAAAATATTGCCGGAAGTATTTGTAACAACCTGCCCGATAAAAAAACAATCAAAAAAACAGCGGAACGTATCTATACTGAATTTTTTGACATATATGAAAATAACGACTATATAAGCGAATACAAAAAACGTTGTTTTATTATCGGCAAAACAGTGACTCTGCCAGACAACACGCGAGGTGTTGTGGTTGACGTGGACGAAGAAATCCGTCTTGTAGTAAAAAAAGAAACAGGGAATATCATCAGTCTTGAATCAGGAGAAATAAAACTTAAGTATGAATAAGAGAAGTTTTTATGTAAACAATATCGTTTTTATCGCGCTTTGCTCTGCGATCACGGTGGTTTGTTCACAGATCTCTGTCCCTATAGGTCCGGTCCCGGTCACTCTGCAGACTTTTGCAATAGCGCTTTCAGGATATTTGCTGGGAGCTAAAGGCGGGACCGCAGCGGTCACCGTATATATCATAACAGGACTTATCGGGCTTCCTGTCTTTGCCGGATTCAAAGGCGGTATTTCAGTACTTTTCGGCCCTACGGGAGGCTTTTTGATAGGGTTTATAGTCTTGGCATTTTTTTGCGGAGTAGGCAAAAAAGCAAAAAGAACATTTTTACAGCTTTTCTCCGGCGCAGCAGGGCTTTTGTTGTGTCATGCCTTAGGAACGGTCATTTTTTCCGTTTTATTTTCATCCCAATATTCTTTTTGGCAGGCTTTTTTAACTGTCTCGGCTCCGTTTTTAATAAAAGACGCCGTAAGTATAGGCGCGGCATATTTGCTGTCACTTCTGCTTGTCAAAATAAAACAATTATCATACAAAAACAACTGATAATAATATAAAAAATATTACTGTTATGAAAACCACGCGAAACGCTGTCTCAGAATACAGAGGCAGCGTTTCGCGTATTACAAAAAATAATTTTTTACTCCATTTTATATTACAATCCTAACAATTGTTTTTTCTTTGCAACGAATTCTTCTTCTGTTATAGTTCCGCTGTCAAACAACTCTTTTAACTGTTTAATATTTTCATATCTTTTTTCGTCCTGCTGAGAAGCCGAAAAATTGCCAGAAGTATTTCTTGCCGTACATAGGCTATTGATCCTGTCCTGCATGAGGATACACGCAATTAACGGAATAAAAATTCCCAGAATCAAACACATTGTTGCCATGTCAGACTGCTCCATGTTCTTTGAACGGGACAATTTATCGATTCGTCCGCCATGTCTGTAATACCAATAGATAGAATAGAAAGGAACAAACATGCACAACAAAAGCTTAGAAACCGGGTCATACCGTTCTTCGTTTGGCGTTCTGTTCAGATAAGCGGTTGTTTTATATATCCAAACCCAATTCCAAATACCGAATGTAAACAAACACAAAATAACATGCTTTCCAAGGCTGATATAACCATCTGCGGAAATATTTGTCTCACCAATATTTATCTCATCATACGGTTTTCTCGCGGGATACAGAATCGCGAGAGGCAAAAGAAACAAACCTATCACAATCATCGCAATGGCAACAGCAAATAAAAAAACCGCGAAAACATTAGTGGTGATTGTTCTTCCTAAAATGGGTTCTAAAATCATTATAATCCATATCAAGACTATTCCTGACGGGATCGTTATATACCCTATTGAACCGATTCTGCCTAACTTAGCGGTTTTTTCATTATATGTATTATTTGCCAGTATTGCGGCAACGCAAATAAAGCCAAGTTGCGGTAATATAATAAAAATATTAAAAAGCAAAATGTTGACTGCCGGTATATATGCAGCTAAAAGCAAAATGATTTTCTTAAACTTTATTATATGCTCTTGATTCCCGAAAAAGATAACCGCGCAGAAAATTGCCGACAGTATAAGATTTAAAAACAATGTAGAAAAAAATAAAAATGAAAAAGAAAATTTTATACTCATGATGATTATCATCACAACAGAAGAAGCAATATTCGCAGCCGACGCAATCCCCAAAATTTTATCCTTACGGTTCATTAATAGAGCGACTGCAAAAAGTAATGACGGACTGCATAACAAGATCTTAATAATAAAGCCTAAAAAGGTATCGATATTTAAAAAAACTGCAGCTGAAAATAATGATAAAAAAGGGCTAAATATAAAATCTATAATAAATAAAATCGCCGCTAACCGAAAAAGCAGTCTCTGCCGTTTTTCCATGTTAAATCCTCCTTACAATTCCAACAATTATTTTTTTTGCTTCATCCTCTTCTTATGTTATAATTATGCCATCAAAAAATTTTTTTGAATTTTTAGTTTATTCAGCTGATTAAAGCACAACAACGCTTGCTTTATGCTTTTATGCAAAATTAAAAACAATATCCTTGCCAGGTTCATAAACAACTACTATACTCATATTATCCCACCCCCTTCATAACCGCTGACTAAACTAAATGATTCATTATAAAGATTTATCTGATAATATATCTTTCCACTGGGTTTCCCATCTTCCGACCTTTATACTTGGATACGAATAAATATTTTTTACGTAAATCGATCATAAATTATTATCTGAAACGTAATTTGTGCTGTTAATCGCATAAAGTCTCACCGGGATATTTGATCTATCAATGAAACGAGGTCTCGCATTATTTATTACAATATTTATATTGTCTATTATAGCATACAATTTCAGCTTTGTCTACCCTCGTAGACCAAAAAATCAATTTTTTTTGTTACCCTTATATAAGAGAAGGTGTCTGCTATGATAGAATTCAACAAATCTGCCGCCGGGAACGTTATAAGACGTCTACGGAAAGAAAAAAATTTATCACAGGAAGTTTTCAGCGGTCTTGCCGGGATTGCCAGAAGTCATTTGGCAATGATAGAAACAGGAACAAAACAACCAAATTTTGAAACGATATGGAAGATTGCCAACGCTTTTGAAATGCCCCCTCATAAATTAGTGGAATATATTGAAAAAGAAACAATAAAAAACGAAAAAGATTAAGCGGGGGATTTTCCCCCTCTTAATCTTTTTACAGGTAAGTCTTTTATTGTTTTTTATTAAATGCTCAATTAAAGCAAAAAGGTAAAGCGATAATGTAAAAAGCAAAAAATCTTAATAAAAATAAGTTAAAAAAATGAGCTATGGTTTAACCGCGCCTTTATATAAAATAATTTGTTTCAGGAAAATAAGAAACAATAAACTTCTTTTATACAACCCGATATATTGGCTTTCATAAAACATTATCATAAATTGTCTTTTATAAAAAATCAGACTTATCACCGACGTTTTGTCCACGTATGATAAGTCTGACTGACAAAAAACAATATTCTGAAACGCTTATTTCATCGCTTCTTCTACAGCGACGGCAACAGCGACAGACGCGCCGACCATCGGGTTGTTGCCCATTCCGATAAGTCCCATCATCTCAACATGGGCAGGGACAGAAGAAGATCCCGCGAACTGAGCGTCGCCATGCATTCTTCCCATAGAGTCTGTCAGGCCGTAAGAGGCCGGACCCGCTGCCATATTGTCGGGATGAAGCGTTCTTCCCGTTCCTCCTCCGGATGCGACAGAAAAATATTTAACTCCGTTTTCATAAGACCATTTCTTGTAGGTACCGGCGACAAGATGCTGAAACCTGGTAGGATTAGTAGAATTTCCGGTAATGGAAACATCGACTTTTTCATGCTGCATTATCGCGACGCCCTCAAGAACATCATTCGCACCGTAAACGCGAACTTTTGCTTTTTCGCCATTGGAAAACGGAACTTCACGGACTATTTTCAATTCACCTGTGGCAAAATCATAATCAGTCTCTACATAGGTGAATCCGTTTATTCTCGAAATAATATAAGCAGCATCTTTCCCTAATCCGTTAAGGATCACGCGAAGGGGGGTTTTTCTCGCTTTATTAGCGGTTCTTGCGAGACCTATCGCTCCCTCAGCGGCCGCAAAGCTTTCATGACCGGCAAGGAAACAAAAACATTTTGTCTCCTCTCTCAAAAGCATCGCGGCAAGATTGCCGTGACCAAGCCCAACCTTTCTCGTCTCGGCAACGGAGCCGGGAACGCAAAAAGCCTGAAGGCCGATGCCGATAGCCTCAGCAGCGGAAGCCGCGTCTTTACAACCTTTTTTTATTGCGATCGCTGCACCCAAGGTATATGCCCACACAGCATTTTCAAAAGCAATAGGCTGTACGCCCTTAACTATTGCCTCAACATCTATACCTTTTTCCGTACAGAGGGCGCGGGCATCTTCAATTTTCGAAAGACCGTACTCGCCAAGAGTTTTGTTTATTTTATCAATTCTTCTTTCATACCCTTCAAACAAAGCCATTTCGTCCGCCCCCTTATTCATTTCTCGGGTCAATATATTTGACCGCATCGTCATATCTGCCGTATGTCTTGATATTCTTTTCATAAGCCTCGCCCGGATTAACTCCGGCACGAATCTGTTCCATCATTTTACCAAGATGAACAAACTTATATCCGATGACTTCACCGTTTTCGTCAAGGCCAATACTCAACACATATCCTTCCGCCATTTCAAGGTAACGTACGCCCTTCTTCTTTGTACCGAACATTGTTCCGACCTGAGACCTGAGACCTTTACCGAGATCTTCCAAAGACGCGCCTATAGGCAAGCCGTTTTCAGAAAAAGCAGTCTGGCTTCTGCCATAAACAAGCTGCTTGAAAATCTCTCTCATCGCGACATTGATGGCATCACAAACGAGATCCGTATTCAAAGCCTCAAGAATAGTTTTACCCTGCAGGATTTCTGCAGCCATTGCAGCGGAATGTGTCATTCCCGAACAGCCGAGAGTTTCAACCAAGGCTTCTTCGATTATTCCTTCCTTGACGTTCAGAGTAAGCTTACACGCACCTTGCTGAGGAGCGCACCAACCTATCCCGTGAGACAAGCCAGATATATCAGAGATCTGATAAGCTTTTACCCATTTACCCTCTTCGGGGATAGGCGCCGGTCCGTGATGCGGACCCTTTTTTACAACACACATTCTTTCTACTTCATGAGAGCAGGCGTGTTCCATTTTATATCATCCTTTCGTTATTAATAACATCTTCATCATCGCCTATAAGCACCGGAGAGGTTTTTTCCGGCTCAACATCCGATATCTCCGGACGTTTCCGGCGACGGCGTATAGTTATCCGTATAAGCATTGAAACTATCGCGGCAATAGTTGTGAAATCCGCGATATATGAAAAAATATCATTATCGATATTGTGAGGATTGTTCGGTAAAAGAGTTAT
>CALWNV010000057.1 GCA_944382895.1 uncultured Clostridia bacterium
TTTTAAATCATCATATGTCAGTTTTGTTGTTCGGCGAGCGGCTGTAATACGATTTGCGGACCGGACGCCGATACCGGGGATTTTTAACAGCGTTTCATAATCTGCCGTGTTTATCTCAACAGGGAATTTGTCAAGATTCCTGATCGCCCATGCGCATTTAGGATCAATGTCAAGAGGCAGATTCTCCTGCTCAGGTAATAAATCTCCGGACTCAAAACCATAAAATCTTAACAGCCAATCTGCTTGGTATAACCGGTTCTCTCTTATCAGATCGGGAGGTTTGGGCGGTATATACTGTGAATCCCCAAGCGGGATATACGCTGAATAATAAACCCTTTTCATTGCAAGTCCACGATAAAGCCTCTCTGATAAACGTATTATTTTACCGTCGGTATCGTTTGTTGCTCCGATTATCATTTGCGTTGTCTGACCCGCAGGTATAACACTTCCTTTTTTCAGCTCTCCTCGGCGTTGTGCTGTATACAGTTGTGAAAGCCTTTGCATTGGCAAAACAATCTGTTCGCTGTTTTTATGAGGTGCTAACAATTTAAGACCTGATTTGCTCGGTAATTCCATGTTAATACTCATTCTGTCTACCAGTGCCGCCGCATTGTCTATAAGCTGCTGATCACATCCGGGGATTCCTTTGAGATGAATGTAACCGTTAAACTTATATTCGTTTCGAAGTTTTTCGACAATTTCGGTAAGCCGTTCCATGGTATAATCCGGTGTACGGAAAACAGCAGAAGATAGAAAAAGTCCTTCAATATAGTTTCGTTTATAAAATCCGACAACGATTTTACAAAGTTCGTCCGGTTCAAAAACAGCTCGGGGAATATCCGCGTCAGTACGATTGACGCAATATCTGCAGTTATAAATGCAATTGTTTGTATAAAGTATCTTAAGAAGGGAAATGCATCTTCCGTCCTCTGTAAACGAATGACAGCATCCGCTCGGCGATGTGCTTCCTATTTTCCCTTTTTTTAACCCGCGTGTAACTCCGGAAGAAGAACAAGAAACATCATATTTCGCGCCCTCAGTCAGGATTTCAAATTTTTCAGCTGTTGTCATATATCACACCTCTATAATATTATATCACATAAATTTTGATGTGTAAACTGGTAAATGTGAAGTTATTATGAAATATCACTTATTGTGATATTTTCTATTGACACTTGTATGATTCTATGATAATATTCCTGTAGGAGGAGTATAATGAGTTCTTTAATTAATAATTATTCTTTTTTCAAAGGGAAAAAAGTTTGTGCGTTTACAGGACACAGGCCGCATAAGTTAGCATTGCTTGACAAAAATTACGAAGAACTGGAAGTAACGGTCAGAAAACGCCTAAAGCATGAAATCGCAAAGAGTATTTTAGATGGTTACAGTGTTTTTTTATGTGGGATGGCTCTTGGCGTTGATTTTTGGGCGGCAGAAGAAGTTTTATCTTTGGCGAAAGAAAAAAATATATTGTTTTATGCGGTTATTCCGTTTGCGGGGCATTGCGATATATGGAGTGAAAAAGATATACAGTTATACAATGATATCATAAAAAAATGTGATAATATTTTTATAGTGAGCGATCATCCGAGTCGATATGCATATTTACGGCGTGACAAACTTCTTGTCGATTGTTGTGACAGGCTTATTGCCGTTTATAATCAAAATATTATCGGGGGGACAGCATATACAGTAAGATACGCTCAAAAATGTGAGAAAGAAATAGTTGAGATAAAAATATAACTAACACTACTGTTTTCTTATTGTATAAAAAATGCCCGCAGAAATTTTCTGCGGGCATTTTACAAAGTTAGATTGAGCTATCGTTTTATGGTTTGAATCTGGTGTCGAAACAGCTTATTATTTAAGCATGACCTGTCCTCCGGTCACCGGAATGGCTTGACCTGTTTCATATTTCTGCTCCATGCAATACATGATGGCAACAGCTACATCAGGAGGGAAACATCCTCTGTTCATAGGTACTTTTGCCTCATATGCTTTACGTACATCATCAACTGTCTTAGCGCCGGGAACTTTACCTGAATTAAGGTATTGAACAAAAAGTCCTTTTTCCGGATCAGACCAGAGAGGTCCATCAAGAAAGTTTCCTGGACATACAGCGTTTACTTTGATATTGAATTCAACAAGCTCTAATGCAAACGATTGTACCAATCCTATTCCTCCGAATTTACTTCCGGCGTATGCGAAATTCTTATTACTTCCTTCGAGCCCGGATTTAGAGTTTACCTGAACAATATCAAAGTATTCGCTCGGCGCATATTTATACTGGATTTTCATAATTCTGGAAGCGTATTTGGAACAAAGGAAAAAGCCTGTGTAATTGACCAATGTATGAAATTCAAGTGACTGTTTAGTTGTTTGCTCTATATTTCCGCTGCGTGCAATCCCCGCGTTACTTACGAGCATATCGACTCCTCCGTATGCAAGGACTGTTTCAATTATCATATTGAGTACAGAATCTTCATCACCGACATTTACTCCCACGGCAATTGCTTTTCCGGTTCCGTATTTTTCATTGTATTCTTTCGCGTTTTTTTGTGAAAGCTCAATGTTCATGTCCGCTATAACCATATTGCAGCCGTTATCCAGTAAACACTCCGCTATACCTTGGCCAAAGCCTTGTGCCGCACCGGTCACTATCGTGACTTTTTCTGCTATACGTTTTTGTTGGATTCCTGAAGCTACGGAAGAACGATAACTTTCAACTTCCCAATTTGTAATAAACGTGATAAACTTTTCACTCATAAATTTAGGTCCGCCGAATGATTGTGAAAATACAGCAATTTTTGCGGTATCGATAAAAAGTGTTTTTGCTGTATCCGCATTTTTTTTCGACGATCCGTGAGCAAAAACGCAAAGTCCTTCAACAGCTATTATTCTCGGAGCGTAGCCGTATTTGTTTTTATATGTTTCGATTTCAGTTTTGATAAGATCGGTCTGTTCACTGATATCTTCTCTCTTTTCAATAAACAAAGGATACGGCTTGCAGTAAACGATATGATCGGGTGTATATGCTGACGAAACAGGATAAAAAGAATTTTTATCCTTAATAAAAGATGCAATATCAGAGTTAGAGAATGCCGTTACAATCGAAGTAGCTCCGTCTTTCAACATCATTCTTATAGCGGGAGCAATATACGCAGCCCTCTCTTTGTCAAACTCAACTTCAGATATGTCAGGTTTTTTTTCAAGACGTGATTCAATTGAATTAAGAATCACGGAATATGTGTCATCGATTTCTTTTTCAGTGTTTCCTACAACAAAAATACCGTGATTTTCAAGAATAATAATCGAGGGAGTTTTTCCCGATTCACGGTTTTTTTTGTCAAACTCTTCTTTGACCTTGACCGCAAGCGTCCATCCCGGCTCGATTTCAGGAATCCAGATTGCGTCCGGGAAAAGCTCTTTTGTTACTTTTTGTCCGTTTATGCCGCAAGTTATGCCGTTTACAATCGCCGGATGAAGATGGACGACGTATGTTTGAGGGAATATATCATGAAGCGAAGTTTCAACGCTCGGTCTTTTTGTTTTACTTGAAGCAGTTCTTGCGTTCATAAGATCTTCAAGGACCTCGGCTTCTCTTTCTTTACTGTTATCGGGATACTTTTTAGTCCACATTTTTGCGAGAGATTCTCTGTCAAGTTCCGCAAATCCATCACATGTAATATTTGCGAGAGTTGTCCCTGATGCTTTTATATAAAGATTTTTTTCGTCTTTATATGAAGTGTTTCCGCCTCCGGCAAGGACAAATTCCGGATTTTTGCCGTATTTATTTGATATTTCAACAATATCTTTGAGTCCCATATTCAAAACTCCTTTGTTTATATCGATTTTGCACTTGATAATAAATATTTTTCAGCGTCAACGCACCAAAGCCCGTTGTTCGCTCGAACGATTTCATGAAGTTTTTTGAACATCGGGTCGGTTTTACCGGCTTCTTCAAAATCAGATATCGCTGTTAAAGGAAGGTCGATATTTGTATAAATAAGTTTTTTTCCACCGGGAATTTTAGGAAGGTTTAATGTTGTTTCGATTACGGCATTAAGACCTCCTATATGTGTTATCATGGCTGCCGGATTTATTTTACCTTGTTCCATCATCTCAAGAGATTCTTTCATATCATCGGTGTTCCCGCCGGAAGTTCCCACGATGTGAGTCGCAGAATAGTGGACATTGTAAAAATTGAACATAGCTGAAAATTTGGGATCAATTGGCCCGGCAAAGAAATTAAGACATCCGTCTTTGGCCAAAATACGGTCACCTTGTTCGACAACAGGTTTTACCGGAGCAAAAACAAAAACATCATCATAACCGTGACCGCCGGTAAGATCCATAAGATATTCATCGGAGTTTTCAATCTCATTTGTATTGACGTAATAAAGTTTAACACCGTTTTCAGCTGCTTTTTCAACCGTATATATACTTGCTGCCCTTTTGAGGCGGGCGCTGTCAATATCGGTTACAACAAGAACGGAAGGACGTATGGGCGCATTTATAGCATAATCTATAGCTCCCATCCCCATAGGACCGACTCCGGCTAAAATTGCCTCATATCCGCCTTTTTTGATTCCCATGTCATGAACGTATGTACCCTGTTTTATATGATAGTTCGCGTGATAACCACCAACGATACAACTCATAGGCTCAGCAAGTGAACCGTAAAAGAAAGCGTCACCATTATATTTAAGAAGACACCCGTTTTCCATGACCGCGGAGGGAATGACAATATATGTAGCGTCTCCGCCTATATATCTGAAAGAATATCCGGGTGCCGCATAGGGATCGTTTTCCTGGTTGAGCGCCGGCTGGATGGAAAACTTTTGACCTACTGAAAACTCCTTTTGCCATTTTTTTCCGACTTCCACTATTTCACCACAAAACTCGTGACCGATTATAACAGGATTGTCCGCAACATCATTCGGAACTCTTTTATGATCTGCTCCCTGTTCTGCTGCTTTGAACGACGACATGCAGATACTGTCAGAGATGACATGCGCAAGAATTTCATCGTCTTTAATCGAAGGAAGCTCGAATTCCTCAAGACGAAGATCTTCCTTTCCGTATAGACGTACTGCTTTGGTTTTCATATTATATCCTCCATCAACAGAATTTTTTATATCAATGGTTATTATACAACAATTTAATTCAAATGTAAATACTTATGTATAAAAAAGAATAAAATATTTGTTTTTTTCTGCCTTGAAAAGTAATCGGATCTGTGGTATAATAACTTATATAAAAACATTACAAGAGGTAGTTTTTTATGAAAAATTTTTTATACTATACCCCGACCCGCGTGGTTTTTGGAAAAGGTGCCGAAAATGATACAGGTAAGTTGATAAAAGAATGCGGAGGAAAAAAAATCCTTATCCATTACGGAAGCGGAAGTGTTATACGTACAGGACTTTTAGACAGGATAATAAAATCTGTCCATGATGAAAATATTGCTTTTGTTACTCTTGGCGGAGTCGTTCCAAATCCGCGCCTTTCAAAAGTTTACGAAGGAATTGAGCTTTGTAAAAAAGAAAAAACGGATTTTATTCTCGCGGTAGGAGGGGGTAGCGTCATTGATTCCGCAAAAGCGATCGCATACGGAGTTTCAAATGAGGGGGATGTTTGGGATTTTTATAAAAAGACCCGTGTGCCTTCTTCTTCGGTTCCTGTAGGCGTGGTTTTAACTATAGCCGCGGCCGGAAGCGAAATGAGTAATTCATCGGTAATAACAAATGATGCCACATCGGAAAAACGCGGTTGTAACTGTGATTTAAGCCGCTGTAAATTTGCAGTAATGAATCCTGAACTGACAATGACTTTACCTGAATATCAGACGGAGAGCGGGTGTGTGGATATTATGATGCACACTATGGAAAGATATTTTAACTGCGGTGAAAATTCAGAAATAACATCTGTTATAGCCGAGGGCCTTTTGCGTACTGTTATTAAAAACGCTAAAATTCTTTTGCAAGATCCGTTGAATTATAACGCGCGCGCCGAGATCATGTGGGCTTCTTCCTTATCACATAATGGTCTTACCGGATGCGGAAACGACGCGGGTGATTGGGCCTGTCATCAGCTCGAACATGAACTTGGAGGTATGTTTGATGTGACACACGGTGCCGGGCTTGCCGCGGTATGGCCTGCCTGGGCGAGATATGTATATAAAAACTCTGTTTGCCGTTTTGCACGGTTTGCGCGCGCTGTTTTTAATATTGATATTGAGGAGGATGAAAAAGCAGCTCTAGCGGGAATCGATGCACTTGAAGCGTTTTTCCGTGAGATAAAAATGCCTACTAACATACGCGAACTCGGTCAGGAAGTTAATCAGGGCCAAATAAAAACTCTCGCTTATAATTGTAGTTTCAAAAACACAAGAACTATCGGCTCTGTTATGAAATTGAATGTTCAAGACATTGAGAATATTTACACTCAGGCGTCAAAATGACAATATATTTTTTATTAAATATAAGTAAATTCTCGGCATAGATTTGTATAAAAAATATAATAGCTCAGATGCGATTTACGCTCTGAGCTTTTTTCTGAAAAATAATACAAACCGAGAAGTAAAAGGGAACCGACTATTTTTTATCAGGTTTTTCAAGTATAACAAATGACACGAGAGTTTCTTTATGAAGATAGTTATCAAGCATGGGATCAACATCCACAGTTTGCATGTTCATCTGTGAAATTTCCCAGCCGTCTTCAAGCAATTTGTTTATACGAACAAGATATTTATTGTCATTAACATCGTTTTGCTCAGTAAAATCACGGCTGTTGCTTATATAGACTACCTTTTGCATCATTACCCTCCCGTGTCGTTTTATTTATTTTCTGGTGCCGGTGACCGGGGTCGAACCGGTACGGTATCGCTACCACTGGATTTTGAGTCCAGCACGTCTGCCAATTCCATCACACCGGCATTTTTCAATGCTTATGTATTATACAATATATTTTTGTAATTGTCAATAGTTTATAAAACAAATTTATTGTGCCAGATATATTATTTTAATCGAGTTTATGTATTTTTTATAAAATATTATGTTATTCAATATTTTCATGTTGACAAGAGTTGACAATGCTGTTATACTGAAAAAAATTTCATGAGGTGGTTTTGATGCGAAAACAAAAAAGGATGATAATGTTCAACGAAGATAACACACATCAGTTTTGTGAATATTGCACGGCTAAAGTCAGACCGACTCCGAAAATTGCAGAGGAATATATCTCGCAATACGCCGGCAGTCAGATTACCGACTATCTTATAAACGTAAACAGCCTTAATTCATCTTATCCGTCTAAAGTTCTTGAAAGTTATGACCAGCGTTTTCTTGAAAAAAAACAGAATGGGTATGATGTGGATTTTTCTGATACGCATGCACGACAATATTATGAATGTTTTATTGAAGACAAATACGACATGTATGCACATTGGATAGAGCTTCTGAGAAAAATAAATATACGTCCATGGCTTTCTTTCAGAATGAATGACTGTCATAATAATTCCGATCCGTACAGCATGATGCTTTCTAATTATTATCATGAGCATAAAGAGCTTCGCCGCTGTGCGCATCATCTTGACGGTGGCGGATATTTTATGAACTGCTTTGATTATGCTAAAAAAGAAGTCAGAGACAGGATGCTCGCGTATATTGACGAGGCTCTCGACAGATACGATGTAGACGGTATTGAACTTGATTATATACGTGAGCAATTTTGTTTTTCTATCGGTGGAGAGTATGAAGGCAGAAACATTATGACGGATTTTATCAGAGATGTTAATGCTATAGTCTATAAATATGAAGAAAAACGAAATAAGAATATTTCTATTCTTGTACGGGTTCCACGCTCACCGGAAGATTGTTTTTATGAGGGATTTGATGTCATTTTATGGGCAAAAGAAAAACTTGTGGACGTGATTGTGGCTTCTCCTCGCTGGTGTCCCACTGATAATGACATTCCTGTAGAATTCTGGAAACAGATTCTTGATCCGTATGATGTGGAATTTGCCGCTGCTGTGGAGCTGATAGTAAAGTTTGATGAAACTTTCCTCCTTAACACGCATGAGACGGCTCTTGCGTCTTGTTATCAGAATATGAGTGCGGGTGCGGATTTTGCGTATCTTTTTAACTACATGCGTTCAAACGTTACAAATTATGAGAATCCTGACGATCCTGTAATGTCAAGTATTTTATATAAATGGGATAACTATCAGCATCTTATTCATAATGCAGGGACACTTGAAACTGCGTCAAAATGTATTCGAAGGCATATCCCTACCGGACAAGATCTCGCGCCGGATTGGAAAACTGTACGAAAACCTTTGCCTATTACCTGTGAAGATCCACACTCATATCCAAATATACGTATAAGGACCGGAGAAATCTCTCCGGATTCAGAAGTGAAACTTATTCTCGGCTGTAAACACATCGATAGTGACTCTCCTCTTACGGATAAAGATTTCAAAGTCTGGATAAATTCTCACAAACTTACACTTTCCTCTGTTCAGAAAGTTTTCCCCGAATTTACGAAAAATCCTGGCTATGTCTTTGAAGTAAAAGATAAATCGATTTTGTCACAAGTCAACATGGTTGAGGTTTCCGTTTCTGAAGGTTCACAACCTTATATTGTTGATTTTGCCGAAATTTATGTAAAACCGAAAAATTTATAAATGATTGTTCTTTTTCTGAATATTCCTTTTTACGATGTGAATAATACTGTTGTAATCAAATGGAAAAGGAGATTAAACCGTGAAAGCAACAGGAATCGTAAGAAGGATAGATGATCTGGGGCGCGTCGTAATACCTAAAGAAATAAGAAGAACAATGAGAATCAAAGAGGGTGCGCCTCTTGAAATATTTACTAATAATGACGGCGAGGTTATTTTCAAAAAATATTCGCCCGTAGGAGAATTGTCTGAGAGCGCCGATATCTATACTGAGATATTAAATAAACAAATTAAAAATACTGTTTTCCTTACAGACAATGAGTACGTGATATCTGCGTCAGGTCAATATAAAAAGGATCTGTTTGAACGCCGTATAAGCCGTGGGGTAGAAGAATTGATAGAAAAGCGTAAATTATACACTTATAAAATAGGGGATTCCCGTATAAATGCTGTAGATTCTTCCGAAAAACATCATATAGGGATACTTTCTCCTATAATTGTTTCTGGCGATATAATCGGTGCTGTCGGCGTTTTGACCGGAGATATGGGGAATGTTCCGTCGGAAAGTGATGCGAAATTGGTTCAAACAATTTCCGGCCTTATCGCAAAACAGATGGAAATATGATCTTTTATTGATTATTCTTGCAAAATATAAAAAAAGATGCTATAATCTGTATAGCATCTTTTTTTTGGAGCCAACTATAAAAAAGTCAATAGGAAAATGAAAAAAGTGAAGAAAGAACTTCACCCAAAGGAGAGACAGATAAAAGCATGACAAAACAGACCACCCGGAAGTAGCCTTTTTGAGGTATTGCTATGAAAGGTTATGCGTGTCAGATAACTTTGTATGTAGTATCGTTTTTGAGAATGGAATAAACGACACGAATGACCTTCTTCTGAATATGACCCAGAATAGCGTAGTAATGTTTTCCCTCAGATTACTTTTTCTCGTAATAATCCTGAAAGACCGGGGCATGCTGCCAAATAATGCGAGAAACCTGAAAGAGAGCATACCGCAAATACTTGGAGCCCTTTTTAGAAGGCATACAATTTTTCGCCTTGTATTTGCCGGACTCATAAAATGAAAATTGCTGTAGGTAAAACACATGAAATGGACTACATGGTTTTTCAAAAAGTTCGGAATGGGTTTATCGCCTTTGTTTTCCAAAGGGCGATTCCGATTCCTTGCGGGGGCATATCCCCCTTCGCCAAACCTGTACCGGCGCTCAGGCCGCTCCCCAGCGTTGCCCTATCCTCCGGTGCAGTAAAAGCAGTTCTATTATACCACAAACTCTACTTCTTAGAAAGGATTGTGTAATTGAATCGTTGGCTGGGGGTTGATTTAATTATACCAGGGAAAAATGAAATTTTTTGGTTTACAAAAAACAACACTACTTGATTATCCAGGGAAGGTCGCATGTACCTTATTTACAGGCGGATGTGATTTCAGATGTCCGTTTTGTCACAATTCGACACTCGTATGCGGGTTTGAAAACTCTGTATCATATTCGGAGGATGATATTCTTTCTTTTCTTGAAAAACGTAAAGGTATACTTGAGGGGGTATGTATAACAGGCGGAGAACCTCTTTTACATAATGATATTTTATTATTTTTACGTAAAGTCAAAAATCTCGGATATCCGGTAAAGCTGGATACAAACGGTTCATTTTACGATACGCTTAAAATAGCTGTTACTGAAAAACTTGTAGACTTTGTTGCAATGGATATAAAAAATTCTCTTCGAAAATATCCTGAGACAATAGGGGTTTCTTCTTTCGATACTTCACTTATAATCAAAAGCGCGGATTTTCTTATGAGCGGCGGTGTCGATTTTGAGTTCAGGACTACAGTTGTTAAAGAGCTCCATTCTGAATCCGATTTTATTGAAATCGGATGTTGGCTCAAAGGCTCAGAAAAGTATTTTTTGCAACAATATAAAGATTCCGGTGATATATTGTGCGAAGGAATGTCTGCATGTACAAAGGATGAAATGTTGTATTTTCTCGATATTTTACGTAAAAATATTCCTGCCGCAGAATTACGCGGAGTTGATTGACATACTATATTTTGTGTTAAGAGAATGAAATATTAAAAAAAATGTTGATATCTTGTGATTTTGGTATTGACATTTTTTTTTTTGTGTGATATACTGTTCTCACAA
>CALWNV010000058.1 GCA_944382895.1 uncultured Clostridia bacterium
AGAACCCATAAAAGAGTTATCGATATCATTAAACCCAGCCAGAAGGTTATTGACGCGATAGCGAACGTCGAATTGCCCGCAGGCGTGGATTTTGAATTGAAGCTTTGACAATCGTTTTGCCATGTAATTTATTTTTTAATAGTTTTCGCAAATAAAACTATTCCCTTACCTTTTATTGTAAGGTATGCGGTCAAGTTGGCTTAGCCAACCAATAACCGAAAGGAGTTCTGACAATGGAAAAAGGTATTATCGGCAGAAAAATCGGTATGACGCAATTGTTTACCGAGAACGGAAACGTTGTTCCCGTAACTGTTATTGAAGCCGGTCCGTGTGCGGTCGTTCAGAAAAAGACTGTTGAAAATGACGGATATTCGGCGGTGCAACTTGGATTTGAGGATGTACGTGAAAAGCTTGTCGTCAAGCCTCGTAAAGGGCAGTTTGACAAAGCTCAGGTAGCTTATAAAAGAGTTCTTAAAGAACTTAAACTTGACAACAGCGCAGAGCTGAATGTCGGGGATCTTATAAAGGCTGATGTATTTGTTCCCGGAGATAAAGTTGATGTCACCGGTGTAAGTAAAGGTAAAGGATATCAGGGAACCATTAAGCGTCACGGATTTCACAGAGGTCCTATGGCTCACGGTTCTGGTTATCACAGACATCAGGGTTCAATGGGTGCGAACACCGATCCTTCAAGAGTTATGAAGGGAAAAGGAATGCCCGGACATATGGGTTCGGAGCAGGTAACCATACAGAATCTTAATGTTGTGAAGGTTGACGCAGAAAACAATCTTATAGCGATAAAGGGTGCTATACCCGGTCCCAATGGCGGGCTTGTTATTGTAAAGACCGCTGTTAAGAAAAAAGCGTAAGAGAGGGGGACAGTTGAATGATTAACGTAAAAGTATACGATATGAAGGGCAAAGAAACTGGAACAATTGAGCTGAATGAAAACATTTTCGGCATACCGGTAAATATGGTCGTTCTTCATGAAGCGGTAAAAAACTATCTTGCTAATCAAAGACAGGGAACACAAAGCACTTTGACAAGAACAGAAGTTCGTGGCGGTGGTAAAAAGCCCTGGAGACAAAAAGGCACGGGCAGAGCTCGTCAGGGCTCTACAAGGGCTCCTCAATGGACTCACGGGGGTGTCGCACTTGGGCCTAAACCTCGTTCATACAGATATTCTATGAACAAAAAGGCAAAAAGGCTTGCGATGAAATCCGCGTTTTCAGCTAAAGTTGCGGACGGCAGTCTTATAGTTCTCGACTCTCTTACATTTGATGCGCCGAAAACAAAAGACATGGTGGCTGTTCTTGACGCTCTTAATGTAGAAAGCAAAGCTCTTGTCGTAATTCCTGCACCGGATGTGAATGTCGTAAAAAGCGCAAAAAATATTGAGGGTGTGAAAACTCTTTATGTCAACACTTTGAATGTATATGACATAATGAAATATGAAAAGTTCATTGTAACAAAAGATGCGATCAGTAAAATAGAGGAGGTATACGCGTAATGAAATTTGCACAGGACATAGTATTGACCCCGGTCATAACCGAGCGTTCAATGTCAATCATCCGCAGCGAGCGTAAATACACCTTTAAGGTCGCAAAGGATGCAAATAAAATAGAAATCAAAAAAGCGATAGAAGAGTTGTTCAAGGTCAAGGTTTCCGCTGTCAATGTTATGAATTATGACGGAAAGAGCAGAAGGCAAGGCTATACAAAAGGCAAAACGAGTTCTTATAAAAAAGCCATTGTGACTCTCACGCCGGATTCCAAAACGATCGATTTCTTCGACAGTCTTATGTAAAGGAGTAAAAGAACATGCCTATAAAAGCTTATAAACCGACTACTCCTTCCAGAAGAGGAATGTCAGTTCTGTCGTTTGAAGAGATAACCAAGAAAACCCCTGAAAAATCTCTTCTTGCGCCCATTAAAAAATATTCCGGAAGAAACAATACCGGGAAAATAACCGTTCGTCATCATGGCGGTGGCAACAGAAGAAAATACAGGATAATAGATTTCAAAAGAAATTTAGCGGATGTTCCCGCTACTGTAATCGGCATAGAATATGACCCTAACAGGAGCGCGAATATTGCACTTATTCAGTATGAAAACGGGGCTAAAGCTTATATAATTGCCCCGCAGAAACTGAATGTCGGCGATAAAATAGTTTCCGGTAAGGATGCCGATATAAAACCCGGAAATTGTATGTCGTTAGAGTATATCCCAGTCGGTACATTTATCCATAATATCGAGCTTTATCCAGGTAAAGGAGCACAGTTGGTGAGAAGTGCCGGGATGGGTGCTCAGCTCATGGCCAAAGAAAACGGTTATGCTCAAGTCAGGTTGCCTTCCGGTGAAGTTCGTATGATAAGGTTGAATTGCAAGGCAACGGTTGGGATTGTCGGTAATACTGATCATGAAAATGTAAAGATAGGTAAAGCAGGTAAAACTCGCCATCTCGGTATACGCCCCACAGTTCGTGGTTCGGTTATGAACCCATGCGATCATCCTCACGGCGGCGGTGAAGGCAAATCTCCTGTAGGAAGACCCGGTCCTGTTACTCCGTGGGGTAAACCTGCTCTTGGTTATAAAACCAGATCTAAAAAGAATAAGTCAAATAAGTTTATCGTAAAACGCAGAAATGCGAAATAGGAGGTGCTTAGAATATGGGAAGAAGCGTTAAAAAAGGGCCTTATGTTGAAGCTTCGCTTATGAAAAAGGTCGTCGACATGAACAGCAAAAACGAAAAACGCGTCATAAAGACATGGTCAAGGGCGTCCACGATATTCCCCGATTTCGTAGGGCACACCTTTGCGGTACATGACGGAAGAAAACATGTTCCCGTATATGTAACGGAGGATATGGTAGGACATAAACTTGGTGAATTTGCCCCCACAAGGCTGTTCCGTGGTCATGCCGGGTCAAAAACATCTAATAACGGTAAGTAAGTCGCTGATAGGAGGATAAAAAGTAATTATGGAAGCAAAAGCTTATTTAAGAGACCTTCGCATTACACCGAGAAAGGTAAAGATAGTACTTGATCTTATCAGGAATAAACCTCTCGGCGAAGCGTTGGCAATTCTTGAGCATACTCCGAAAGCGGCCTCCGCTCCGATTTATAAGCTTGTTAAGTCGGCTGCGGCCAACGCGGAGAATAATCACAGCATGGATGTTTCGAAATTGTATGTAAAAACCTGTTTTGTTGATCCCGCGCGTATGCTTAAGCGCACGATGCCCAGAGGCAGAGGCAGCGCGGACAGAATTCTGAAGAGAGCGTCTCATATAACGATGATTCTCGCGGAAAAAGAATAAGAAAGGAGTAAACACTGATGGGACAGAAAGTAAATCCACATGGTTTGCGTGTAGGTATAATCCGCAATTGGGACTCCAGATGGTTTGCTCGTGATGACAAGTTCGGAGATCTGGTTGTAGAAGACGATAAGATCAGAAAATTTATAAAATCAAAGATAGCATCGGCGGGGATTCCGCGTGTAGAGATCGAAAGACTTGCCGGAGACAGAGTGAAGATATTTATTCATTGTGCGAGACCCGGTGCCGTTATAGGCAAAAACGGTCAGGAGATCGAAAAACTCAGAGCAAATATACAGGCATTGATTAAAAAACCTGTGTCGCTCACTATTGCAGAGGAGAAGAAAGTTGACCTTAATGCACAGCTTGTTGCTGAGAGGATCGCACTTGATCTTGAGAAGAGGATTTCGTTTAGACGTGCGACGAGACAGGCGATAGACAGGGCTATGAAAATGGGTGCTAAAGGTATAAAGACTTGTGTTTCCGGCCGTTTGGGCGGAGCGGAAATTGCAAGAACGGAGCATTATCATGAGGGAACGATCCCCCTTCAGACGCTTCGTGCTGATATTGATTACGGCTTTGCTGAGGCGCATACGACATATGGTATCATAGGCGTCAAGGTCTGGATTTACAAGGGTGAAATCCTCAATGCCGGCAAGAAACTTGAGACAAGGGAGGATAACCGCAATGTTAATGCCAAAAAGAGTAAAATATAGACGTGTCCACCGTGGTCGAATGAAAGGTGTAGCAACAAAAGGCAACAGGCTTACAAGCGGGGATTACGGTCTTGTAGCGCTTGAACCGTCATGGATTACATCCAATCAGATAGAAGCTGCCCGTATCGCAATGACCAGATACATTAAAAGAGGCGGTAAAGTTTGGATAAAGATTTTTCCCGATAAGCCGGTTACAGAAAAGCCTGCTGAAACCCGAATGGGTTCAGGAAAAGGTTCTCCAGAATATTGGGTAGCGGTCGTCAAGCCCGGCAGAGTAATGTTTGAGATGCAGGGAGTTTCAGAGGATGTTGCACGTGAAGCTATGCGTCTTGCCGGCCATAAACTTCCGATAAAATGCAAGTTTGTAAGGAAGTCAGATTTCGAAACGCTTTCCGACGGAGGTGACGCGTGATGAAAGCAAAAGAACTTAAAGAATTAAAAGAAATGTCCGTTGCGGATCTTGAAAAGAAGCTCAAAGCTCTGAAAGAGGAAATTTTTGCTCTTCGTTTCCAGCACGCGACAAAACAGTTGGAAAATCCTATGCGTATCACCATGGTTCGTAAAGACATTGCCAGAGTGAAAACCATTCTTCGCGAAAAGCAGATCAACGGTTGAAGAAGGAGGGTTAAAAAATGAGTGAAAGAAATCTTAGAAAAGTAAGAACAGGCAAAGTCGTTTCCGATAAAATGGATAAGACCATAGTGGTCGCTATAATGGAAAACGAAAGACATCCTCTTTATAAAAAGGTTATGAAGAAGACATACAGACTTAAAGCTCATGATGAAAACAACGAGTGTAAGGTCGGCGATAAAGTAACGGTTATGGAGACTAGACCTCTTTCCAGGGATAAAAGATGGCGTCTTGTTGAGATAGTCGAGAAAGCAAAATGATTTTGCATGCGTGCGTATCCCTATTGGGCGCGAAAGCGAGTACGTTCAGAAAGCAAAATAACAAAAAGGAGAATTTCTTATGATACAACAACAGACATATCTCCAGGTTGCCGATAACACAGGCGCAAAGGAAATCATGTGCATTCGTGTTTTAGGCGGATCAGGGAGAAAATATGCTAACATCGGTGATGTTATCGTTGCGTCGGTCAAAAAGGCTACGCCTAACGGAGCGGTTAAAAAAGGCGAGGTCGTTAAAGCCGTGGTTGTTCGCAGCGTAAAAGGTTTACGTAGAGCGGACGGTTCGTATATTAAATTTGACGAGAACGCGGCAGTGCTTATCAAGGAAGATAAAAATCCACGTGGAACCCGTATTTTCGGACCCATAGCCAGAGAGCTCAGAGACAAGGAATACACAAAAATTCTTTCTCTCGCTCCCGAAGTTCTGTAAGGAGGTAGATGTAAATGAATACGTTACATGTAAAAACAGGCGATACTGTTCAGGTTATCTCCGGCAGAAGCAAAGGAGGAAAGGGCAAGGTGATGGCGGTTTCTCCTAAAGAAGGCAAAGTAATTATTGAGGGTGTCAATAAAGTCACGAAACATGTTAAACCCCGCAAACAGGGTGAGACAGGCGGTATTGTTGAAGTTGAGGGCCCTCTTTACGCGTGTAAAGTAATGCTTGTATGTCCGAAATGCGGCAAGATGACCAGAACAGGCGTAAAAATTGAAACTAAAGGCGACAAGAAAATTAAAACGAGATATTGCAAAAAATGCAACGCCAAAATATAACGACGGAGGAGTAATAAGATGTCAAGATTAAAAGAAATGTATAAACAAGATGTTGCTCCCGCGTTGATGAAAAAATTCGGATATAAAAGCGTTATGCAGATACCGAAAATTGATAAGATAGTTATCAATGTTGCCTGCGGTGATGCAAAAGATAATTCTAAAGTAATTGAAAATGTAATCAATGAGCTTGGGGTTATAACGGGGCAGAAGGCGATAGAATGCAAGGCAAGAAAATCCGTTGCCAATTTTAAGGTGCGTAAAGGCATGCCGGTAGGAGTAAAGGTTACACTCAGAGGCGAGAAGATGTATGAGTTTTTAGACAGATTGTTTAACTTTGCTCTTCCGAGAGTTCGTGACTTCAGAGGTATAAATCCGGATTCTTTTGACGGCAGAGGGAATTACAGTTTTGGTATAAAAGAACAGCTTATATTCCCTGAGGTTGATTTTGATAAGATCGACAAAGTCAGAGGTATGGATATAATGATAGTTACTACAGCAACCCGCGACGAGGACGCAAAAGAGCTTCTCGATTTGATGGGCGCACCGTTTGCCAAATAAGGAGGATCGTAAAGATGGCTAAAAAGTCGATGAGATTAAAACAGCAGAGACCTGCAAAATATTCTGCAAGAGCTTATAATAGATGTAAGATTTGCGGAAGACCGCATGGTTATCTGAGAAAATACGGGATATGCCGTATCTGTTTCAGAGAACTTGCTTATAAAGGTCAGATCCCCGGCGTAAAAAAGGCAAGCTGGTAAAAATAAATCAGGAGGTAGCTCGATATGAATACAACGGATCCTATTGCAGATATGTTGACACGTATCAGAAACGCAAGCTCCGCTAAGCATGACAGCGTTGAAGTTCCCGCGTCGAATATGAAAAAGCAGATTGCTCAGATCCTCGCAGACGAGGGATATATCAAGTCCTTTAATGTAATCGATGACGGAAAACAGGGTATGATCAAGGTCTTCTTGAAATACGGAGTGAACAAGTCTCAGGTTATACAGGGTATGAAACGCGTTTCAAAGCCCGGATTGCGTATATACGTTGGCAGTAAAGAAGTTCCCAAAGTTATGAAAGGTCTCGGTATAGCGATAGTTTCGACTTCAAGAGGCATCATGACTGATAAAGCCGCTCGTAGGGAAAATGTGGGCGGAGAAGTTTTAGCGTTTGTATGGTAAAATAAATCGGAGGTTAACAAGATGTCAAGAATTGGTAGAAAACCTATAAATATACCCGCCGGAGTTACTGTTTCTCTGGCGTCCGATAATACGATTACCGTCAAAGGGCCGAAAGGCGATCTTGTACAGAAGATGCATTCTGATATGTCTATAAAAATAGACGGTGACGTGATTACGGTTGAACGTCCGTCTGAGGATAAGCTTCATCGCTCCTTGCACGGCTTGACAAGAACTTTGATTGCGAATATGATTGAGGGCGTAACGAACGGTTACACAAAGACTCTTGAAATCCAGGGAGTTGGTTACAGAGCCCAGAAACAGGGGAATACCGCTGTTTTGACCGTTGGATATTCGCATCCTGTGGTCATAGAAGAAATTCCCGGCATAAAAATCGACGTTCCCAGCGCGACAACGATTGTGGTAACCGGGGCGGACAAACAAAAAGTAGGACAGTTTGCCGCAGAGATCCGCGATAAGAAACCACCTGAACCGTATCATGGTAAAGGTATCAGATATTTAGGTGAGCGTGTAAAACTCAAAGCGGGTAAAGCAGGTAAGAAATAAACCGTAAAAAATGCTCTCAAGGAGGTTCATAGATTAGTTATGGTCAGCAAAAAAGATTCCAACAAAGCAAGACTTCAAAGACATAAACGGGTACGTGGTAAGATCAGCGGTACCGCTGAATGTCCGCGCCTTAATGTTTACAGATCACATAAAAATATATATGCACAGATTATTGATGATGTATCAGGGACGACCATTGCTGCATATTCAACGGTATGTAAGGATTTTGACGGTTATGGCGGGAATAAGGAAGCTGCAAAAACCGTAGGTAAAAAAATCGCCGAACTAGCGAAAGCAAAAGGTGTAGAAGCGGTCGTTTTTGACAGAGGCGGATACTTGTATCACGGCAGAGTCGCAGAAGTTGCGGAGGGCGCCAGAGAAGGCGGCCTGAAGTTCTAAAAGAGTTAAGGAGGAATAATTAAACAATGTACGACAGAATAGATGCATCGACATTAAATTTGACCGAAAAGCTCGTTGCGCTCAACCGTGTTTCAAAAACTGTCAAGGGCGGAAGAAAAATGAAATTTTCTGCATTGATAGTTGTCGGCGACGGTAACGGCGTTGTCGGAGTAGGTCTCGGTAAGTCAATAGAAATCCCCGACGCTGTAAATAAAGGTATAGAAGATGCCAAGAAAAATCTCATAAAAGTATCTTTAAAAGGTACAACTATACCTCATGAAGTCACAGCAACATACGGCGCGAGCCTTGTAATAATGAAACCCGCTGCGGAAGGAACCGGAGTTATTGCCGGAGGTGCTGTAAGAGCTGTTCTCGAGATGGCCGGGATTAAGGATATAAGGACAAAGGCTTTGCGTTCGCGTAATCCTCAAAATCTTGTTCAGGCTGCCTTAAAAGGTCTTTCCGAACTCAGAAATGTTGAAGAAGTTGCCGAAATACGAGGTAAGTCAGTAGAAGAAATTTTAGGTTAAGGAGGGTAAATCAATGCCGACAAAAAAGAAATCAGGTAGTGAGACTCTTAAAGTTACGCTTAAAAAAAGCCTTATCGGTAGGCATAAAGATCATATTGCTACGGCAAATTCCCTTGGCCTCCGGAAAATAGGCGACAGCTCTACTCAACCTAAGAATGAAGCTACCGTCGGGAAAATCAAGAAAATAAGCTATCTTATAAAAGTAGAAGAATAAGGAGGTGCATCGCAATGAAATTGTCTGATTTGAAGCCTGCCGAAGGTTCGGTTCGCGCCGTTTACAGAAAGGGCAGAGGTATCGGCTCCGGAAATGGGAAGACGGCAGGGAAAGGGCATAAAGGCCAGAATGCACGTTCCGGTGGAGGAGTACGTCCCGGATTTGAAGGTGGTCAGATGCCACTTCAGAGACGTTTGCCTAAACGCGGCTTTTCGAACTATCCGTTCAAAAAGGTTTATCAGCCTGTTAATATCTGTGTTCTTAATGATTTTGACGACGGTGCTGTAGTTACCGCAGAAGAGCTTTATGAAAGGAACATGATCAGTTCGAAAACACTGCCAGTTAAAATTCTCGGAGACGGCGAACTTGAAAAGAAACTTTCCGTTAAAGCGGAAAAATTTTCCGAATCTGCAAAGGCAAAGATTGAAGCGGCCGGTGGGAAAGTAGAGGTGCTGTGAATATGAGCATCTTTTCAACACTGGTCAATGCCTGGAAAACATCAGATCTAAAAAAGAAAATAATCTTTACTTTCGGTATTTTTATTCTTTTCAGAATAGGCTGCCAGATTCCGGTACCTTTTTTGAATGCTGATGCTATAGAAGCTTTTTTTAATCCCGTGACAACCGGATCGACGATGGGAAATCTGCTCGGTTATTTCAATATGCTTTCCGGTAACGCACTTGCTCAGGGTACGGTCTTTGCACTTACTATACAGCCGTATATCAACGCAAGTATTATCATACAGCTTCTGACAGTTGCTATTCCGTATTTCGAGCGTCTTCAAAAGGACGGCGGTGAAGAAGGAAAGCAAAAAATCAAACGTATCACGAGATGGGTAACTATAGTGATTGCCCTTATTCAGGCATATGGTTATTATACTATTCTCCGCTATCAGTCGCAGGCTTTGATGTTTGATCCTTCGACAAAACCTCTTGAAGGTTATCTGTCGATGACTCTTATCATTGTAGTCCTTGTCGCAGGGTCCTGTCTTGTAATGTGGCTCGGTGAATCTATTGATGAGCACGGTATAGGAAACGGGATTTCGATGATACTTTTCGCAAGTATCGTTTCGCGCGGTATTGATCTTGTTATGTATTGTATTTCTCTTTTCGGTGCCGGTAAGTGGTGGATAGTTTTAATTATTGTTCTTATGGGTCTTTTGATGGTTTCGTTTATAGTTTTTATGGACGGAGCGGAAAGACGTGTCCCCATACAGTACGCGAAAAGACAAGTAGGAAGAAAAATGTACGGCGGACAGAACACGTTTTTACCCATCAAAGTGGCTATGACCGGTGTAATGCCTATCATTTTCACATTCGCGATAGTCGGTGTTCCCGCTACAATAGCACAGTTCCTGGGTGAATCGAACGGTTTTTATCAGTTTGTAAGAAATTATTTTTCACAGACTTCTCCGGCGTATATAATTATTTCTTTCCTTCTTATTATTGCGTTTAATTATTTTTATATCGCAATTCAGTACAATCCTGTTGAAATTTCCAATAATATCAAAAATAACGGCGGCACGATACCCGGTATCCGTCCCGGAAAACCAACAAGTGATTTTATTGTGAAATGCCTTAATAAAGTTACTCTTTTCGGAGCTCTTTTCCTTGGTATCATAGCTATTATACCGTTTATACTTCAGATCATTTTCCCCGATGCCGCCGGTCTTGCGATAGGTGGTACTTCGGTAATGATTCTTGTAAGCGTGGCGCTTGAGACTGTTAAGTCAATGGAAAGCCAGATGCTTATGCGTCATTACAAAGGTTTTCTTGAATAATTTGCGGCGACAATAATCATTTCGCTATGATTTTTCGGTTGAATAAAATCAGGTAAGAAGAGGTGGTATGATCCACCGTACCGCCTCTCTTCCCTAACTTTATTTGAAAGGGTTTATAATAAATGCTGAATTTGATTTTATTGGGCGCTCCCGGAGCGGGAAAAGGAACCCAGGCAATCAACATTTCGGAGAAATACGGTATTCCTCAGATATCTACGGGAGCAATCCTTCGTGAGGCTATTGCTGAAAAGACTCCTATCGGTATCAAGGTTGAATCAGTTATTAAAGCAGGGAATTTGGTTGCGGATGAAGACGTTATTGCAATCGTTCGTGAAAGAATTAAAAGACCGGATTGTAAAAACGGTTTTATAATGGATGGTTTTCCGAGAACTATTCCTCAAGCGGAGGCTTTTGATAAAATGCTTGCGGAAGATGGTTTGGAGATTACTAAAGTAATAAGCATAGAA
>CALWNV010000059.1 GCA_944382895.1 uncultured Clostridia bacterium
GGACTGAGCCTTTTTCTGCTAAAGTTGCTCTTAACTTTTGCCATCGGCCTAAAAAAATCTCCATTGGTGCGATATTCTTTTCTATATAAAAAACAGTTTCCCCGTCTTCTTTTTTTTGCAGTGTTACCGAATATCCCATTGACTCAATTTCGGAGCGGATTTTAGGGACAAGGTTTTCAAGTTTGAAATTTTCAGGCAACGCCTCATATATATATTTGTTTTGCATCGTATATCAGCCTTTACATAAACGGTTTTTCAACTGTCTTTTTCTACTTCGAATCCAAGATCTTCTATAGTGTTTATAATTTTTATTTTATCAGAATCCGTGTAATTTTCAACTGTTACTGTATTGGTTTCAAGATCGACCGAGGTTTTATCAAAACCTATTTTTTCAAGTGCGGCGGTTACCCTTGCCGCACAGTGTTTACATGACATACCTTTTACTGAAAAAATTTTATCCATTTATATTCTCCTTTTTATTCGGAATGTTTTTTGTTTTTGTAAAGACGAAGAGCGTTTGAAACGACAAAAACGGAACTAAGGCTCATCGCTGCTGCAGCGACCATCGGACTGAGCGCTATACCGAACGCCGGATAAAGAACCCCCGCTGCTAAAGGGATTCCGAGGATGTTATAGAAAAACGCCCAGAAAAGATTTTGTCGTATATTTCTAATAACACGTTTGCCGAAAAGTATTGTTTCAGGAATCGAATTCAGATCGTTTTTCATTAGAATAATATCTGCGCTGTCGATTGCGATATCCGATCCGCTTCTGACCGCAATGCCTACATCCGCGCTATAAAGGGCAGGCGCATCATTTATTCCGTCTCCCACCATTGCTACAAGCCCGTTGTTTTCTTGCTGAAGTTTTTCGATCACTTTTTCTTTATCTCCCGGAAGAACGTCGCTGATTGCATCATCTGCGTTAACTTGCTGTTTTATTGCGTTTGCCGTTGCGGAATTATCTCCTGTAAGAATAACGGTGTTGATTTTTTGAGAATGCAGTTTTTCTATAGCTAAGGCGCTTGATTCTTTAACGGTATCCGCTACTGCTATTATTCCCAAAAAGGTTTTTTCACGGGCGAAATAAACAGGAGTTTTTCCTTTTGAGGCAAAATCGGATGCTTTTTGTTTTGCTGAAGAGATATCGACAGACAACTCCTCCATATATGTTTCGTTTCCTCCGTAACAACGTTGTCCGTCTATGACAGCGGTTATTCCTTTGCCGAAAACTGCTTTGAAATTTTCTGTTTTATAAGGAGCTATATCGCTACCGTATACGGTTATCGCTTTTGATATAGGATGCTCGCTTTGGGATTCCAGCGAAACGGCTGTTTTGATAAGTTCTTCTTTGTTTTTTATTGCGAAAACGTCGGTTACAGTAGGCTCGCCTTTTGTTATTGTCCCTGTTTTATCAAAGACTACTGTTTTGATAAGATGTAATTTTTCGATTGCAGCCGCATCTTTGATCAAAACTCCGGAAGACGCGCTTTTGCCCATTGCGACAGTGATCGCAACAGGGGTAGCCAGTCCGAGTGCGCAAGGACAGGAAACAACAAGTACAGAGATCCCCATACTTAAAGCAAAATCAAAAGATTTTCCCATTAAAAGCCATACTATTGCCGTTATGAATGCGATTGATATTACAATAGGTACAAATATTCCGCTGATTTTGTCCGCAAGCCTTGCGACAGGAGCTTTTGAGGCTCCCGCTTCTTCCATAAGCTGTACTATCTGGGAAATGGTTGTGTTTTCCCCGACTTTATCGGCGCGCATTTTTATGCTTCCGTCAATATTTACCGACGCGGACATCAAAGTGTCGCCTATTGTTTTATCTGCCGGAAGGCTTTCTCCTGTAAGTGCGGACTGGTCGACAGATGTCTCACCTTCGATTATCGTCCCGTCAACCGGAATTTTTTCTCCGGGGCGGATTACTATGACATCTCCGACCGTTATTTCTGATGCCGGTATTACAGTTTCTTTACCGTTTTTGATAACCGAGGCTGTTTTAGGTGAAAGATCAAGGATTTTTTTTATTGCTGTGTTTGTTTTCCCTTTTGATCTTTTTTCAAGAAATTTACCTACTGTAACAAGGGTAAGAATCATCGCTGCGGATTCAAAATAAAGATTTGATGTGTAAGAAGAAACAAGTTCGTTATTTTGTGTAGACGCGCCGTATGCCGTCATGTAAAGAGCGAATATTCCGTATATTACCGCGGCGGAAGACCCGACAGCGACAAGCGTATCCATATTAGGTGAGCGATGAAAAAGAGAAGAGAATCCGACAAAGAAAAATTTTCTGTTTACATACAGTACGGGAATTGTCAGCAAAAATTGAGTCAATACAAAGGCTACGGCATTTTCCGTACGGCAGAAAAATTCCGAAAGGGGCAGATTCCACATATGTCCCATTGAAATATACATTAAGGGAACAAGAAAACATATAGAGATTATAAGCCGGGTTTTTTCGTCCGTAAATCCGTCCCCGGATTCTTTGGAAAGTTTTTTTTCTTCGGTATAAGCGGAAAACCCTGCTTTTTCAACGGCTTTTATAATATCGTTTGTCGTTGTTTTTTTTTCGTCAAATACACAAATCATGTTTTCCGCAAGCAGATTTACGTTTGCGCTTTTTACCCCGTCAAGCTTTTTTACCGCACGTTCTACCGAAGCAGAGCAGGCCGAACAGCTCATTCCTTTAATATTTATTTTTTCTTTCATAGCATTTCTTCCAAAAGTTTTGCCGCGTCTGTTACAAACCGGACACAAGGGCGGACTCTGTAATATTCCGTCGTTCGTTCTTCAGGGATACTACAGGTTGCCGCTTTAAGCCCCGCAAGAAGCTCACGGCAGATCAGTGTGTTGTTCTTTTCTTTGAATTTACTGGAAAATTCCTGTATTCTTTTATAATGTTCTCTTTTTTCTTCAGTCGAAGAAGGATCGGAATATCCTTTTGCTATGCCGAGCACCATAAATGCTCCTGTACACGTTCCGCAGGTTTCGCGTCTTCCGCCCATTCCACCTCCGAAAGATGACGCAAGTTTCATGGCCTGCTCAAAATCCATTCCGGTCACGTCACAAAATGCCCCGAAAACAGATTGGGCGCAGTTATATCCTTCCGAAAAAAGAGCTTTTGCTTTTTCTGCGTGATCCATATATTTTATTCTGTTGCAAAGTTTGTAAAATAATTTTGTATCAGAACAACTGGGGTGCCTCTGTCTCCGCTTCCGCTTGTCAGGTCGCAAAGACTTCCGAGAAGATCTGTAAGTCGGCGAGGTGTTGTTCCTTGGGAACTCATGCTTCCCACAAGATTTTCATCTTTTTCTTTTATGCGTTTTTTCATTGCTTTGGCAAGTTCTTCTCCGGAAAGTCCGGCAAACTCATTATCAGCAAAATATTTCATTTTAAGTTCGTTTGGTGTCCCGTTTAATCTTTCGGTAAATGACGGGCTTACAACAGGGTCGGCAAGTTCCCATATTCCGCCGATAGGATCTTTGAAACAACCATCGCCGTAAACCATGACTTCGATTTGTTTTCCTGTCGATTTTATGAGCTCGGCTTGAAGATTCAGTACAAATTCATCGGTTTTTCTCGGAAACAGTTTTACTTTATCTTCTGTTGCTTTATTTGAGCCGAGAAGTCCGAAATTTTCATTAAAACCGGATCCGTCAACAGAGGAGGTAAGTATTTCATCCATTCTGAAAGATTTCTCGGCACCGGCTTCTTTTAATATCCTTTGGGTACGTTTGCGTGTATGGATATCGCAGTTGAGCACGTTTTTTGTATAATTGAGGATATATCTCGGATCATTGGAAAATATTATTTCTATGTTATCCGAAAAACTTTTATAATATTTTATATAATCTACTCCGGTAAACGGATGTTCTGTTTTACCGAAAGTGTTACGGAAGCCGATTTCATCAAAATTGTCGGAATACGGATTGACTCCTTTTTCATCAAGCATATCCCATGTGATAAGTCCGTTTCCGACTTCATCAGTCGGATATGAGAGCTGGACGTAAAGTTTTTCACATGACATCGCGATTGCTTTTAACAAGATAGCGAAACGGTTCCTCGATAAAATAGGAAAAACTATCCCCATGTCTTTCCCTCCGAGTTTTTCGCGAATATCCTTGGCAATCTGTTCGCATGTTGCGTAATTCCCCTGAGTTCTTGCCACAACTGCTTCAGTAACTCCTACGATGTCTCCGTCGTTTAATGTGAAATTTTCGTTCTCAGATGCTTTTATTATACTTTCGCATACAAGCCCAACAAGGTCATCTCCCGCCTGAAAAACAGGTGTAATGATCCCTCTTGAAGTTACTCCGGTAAATCTCATAATATCTTTCCTTCCAAAATCAAATTCCTAAATTTCCGCTTATTGTTTTTTCAAAATCTGTCAAGACCTGCTCGCAACTTATCCCTGCGATTTTGTCGTTATAAAATTTTATTTGAGTGTTATACTGTTTGTCTATTCCTCTTACATAAACTGTTGCATCAAATGTAGCTATTATTTCTCCGTCACGCAGAAAAACATCAAGGTTTTTATATTCTGCCAAAAATTCCGAAAAACAGTTCTCTTTTGCCGATAATAATCTGTCGCACCAAATTTTTTTCGCTTCGTCATATGTTTTTTCTGATCCGTTTTCCGGATTTTCATCATAATAGTAAACATATTCAAAGGCTTTTTCATATTCACCGGAAATCACGTTTCTTAAAAAAGTCCTTACCTGAAAATAGGCGGTCATCGACCGGAGATTAAAGCTTCCATTGTTTTTCGGGATAAAAAACGCTACAGTTACTATAACTATAGTGGAAGCGACAGCGATCACGGCGATAGGAATACCTTTTTTATGTATTTTTTTATTGTTTTTATTCATATTTTGCCCGTTCCCCACCTATGTATTTTGGTCTTGTTCTGGCGGCAACAAGATTTGCTTCGCCTATCTTTTTCAATGTGAGACGCACCGGAACCGCTACCGGCTTGAGATGCATCCCTATAAGAGTATCACCGATGTCCATCCCCGCGTGAGCCGCTATTTTTTCTACAGCTACAGGGTTTTCAAAACCTCTGTATGCTGCAGTTGCAAATGATCCTCCCGCGTGTGGATACGGGATGACAGAAACAGGCTCTAAGCCGTATAGTATAGCTGCATTTTTTTCTGTTATAATGGCTCTGTTAAGATGTTCACAGCATTGTGCTGCAAGAAATATATTTTTTTCTTTAAGTAACGGATATATTCCGTCAAATACTGCTTGTGCGGCTTCATATACAGAAGCTTTACCTATTTTCCCTCCTGTGATCTCACTTGAAGAACACCCGATTATAAAAATCTGATTTTTTTCCAACACTGCCAGATCCAGAAGTTCTTCCGCGGCAAGCCTTGCCTGTTCTTTTATATGTTCATACATTTTTCAACACCACAGCCTCAATATTGTTTTCGCATAAATTTTCTGCAAATTTATAAGTGTATCAATTGTAACGAATTCATCACAACTATGGAGCCCTCCGCATTCGGAGCCCTCTTCGCTGAATACCGGGCCGAACGCTACTCCGTTTTTACCCAGAGTTTTTGCGTAAGTCAAACCACATGATCCTAAAAATTCCGGATTTCTGCCGGTTATCTGGGAAAATGCCTCGGACAAGTCTCTCATAAACGGGTTGTCCGGTGAAACATGTGTGAATGGTACGGATTTTTCTACTTCAAGTTCAAAATCGTATTCTTTTGCGAGATTTGTAAATCTTTCGATTATTCGGTTTTCGGATGTAGGACAAGCAAGCCTCATGTCTATTGTAAAAAAACCTTTATCACTGTCGATTACTCCTACGTTCAGCGTCGTTTTCCCTAAAATGTCTCCGCGTCCGTCAAGCCCAAGCGCTTCCGCATAATGGTCTGAAAAAAAAGTTGACAGCGCGTCTGTTAAGTTGTCATTTATGCCGATGGCTTTAAGCTTTTTTGCAAGATTGATAATAGCGTTTATTCCTTTCCACGGAACAGAAGCGTGCGCGTTTTTTCCATGCTCTGAAAAATGTTTTATTTCATTATTAATTATGACAGTCGCTTCCGCTTCGGCGGGAACGGCGTTTGAAACAGTTCCGCCGTTGAATGAAATAATCGATTTGCTCTTTTTGAATTTCATTTTGCCCGAAAACATTCCGGCCTCTGTGTTTACGATGGGGAAAATACTATCCGGGGTTAAACCGCAATCAGGAAAACCGAATTCAGAAGTATACCAAGGTATATCATCCATTCCGGTTTCTTCCGCTCCGCCTAAAAGGAGTTTAAGAGAAACTGTCGGGATATATCCCGCATCTTTGAGAGCTTTAAAAGCAAAAAGCACGGCCATAGCTGAACCTTTGTTGTCTAAAACCCCTCGTCCGTATAAACAACCATTTTCCTGCGTTAAGCAAAACGGTTGCTTTGTCCATCCCGGACCTGCCGGAACGACATCGACATGACAAGCAATATATACCTTTTTATCTCCGGTGCCAAAAGAAATTTCCGCAAGCCTTCCAAAATTTTTCGCTTCAAAACCGAGTTCCTGCGCTGTTTTTACCGCTTCTTCAAGGGCGTCATTGACGTCTTTACCATATATATATTCGTCATGGTTTTTCTTACTGACGCTCGGTATGGCTATGAGTCTACCAAGAGCGCTGATCATCTCATCTGTATTGTTTTCTATTATTTTATCAAGCATAGGTATCTCCTGTTTTTTAAGGATTAAACCTTCCTGTAAAAATACTTATTTTATCAAACGGTGAACGCGTCTTTAATTTTTATGAATTTCTGATATTTCTTTTCCCATAAATCGGTCTCTCGCGGTTCATATATTTTCATATCTACAGGCATTTTGCGCGCTTCTTCGATATTTTTAATATGTCCTTTTGCTATAAGTTGTACGGAAATGTTCCCTATAGCTGTGGCCTCAACAGGTCCCGCTGTCACTTTCCTTCCTGTAAAGTTTGCGGTATATTGACAAAGATTTATGTCTTTTACTCCTCCGCCGATAAGATGCACAACTTCAATTTTCTTTCCAAGAAGTGTCTCGAGCTGTTCTATATAGTATCTATAGGTCGCCGCGAGACTTTCCAAAATGCAAATCGCAGTTTGGCCTTTTGTCTGAGGTAGAGCCTGTCCTGTCTTTTCTAAGAAATCATTTATTTTCTGTGGCATGTTACCTGGCTTGCCAAAAGGTGCATAGTCAGGATCAATAAATACTTCCGCGCTTTTTTCGGTCAAAAGCATTTTATCAATATCTTTAAACGAAATATTTTCGCCTTCTCTTACCCATTGCCTACGTGTTTCTTGTATTATCCAGAGACCGGAAATGTTTTTAAGAAATCGTATAGTATCGGAACAACCGCCCTCATTTGTAAAGTTCAATCGAAAGGTTTCCTCGTTTATCAGAGGTGATTCAAGTTCTGCCCCGAGTAGTGACCATGTTCCGCAGGAGATGTAACATCCGTTTTCACCTTTTGCAATAGGCGCGGCAGCTACAGCAGAAGCTGTGTCATGTCCTGCGCAGGCAATGACATCTATTTGTCCTATTCCGAGTTCGGTCGCGATTTCCGGAAGAAGTTTCCCTACAATTGTTCCGGGTTTTATTATTTTCCCGAATAAGGATTTTTTTAATCCTATTTTATCTATAAGATCAAAATCCCAGTCACGTTTTTCAGCGTTAAGCAGCTGGCTTGTAGATGCAATAGTGTATTCCACGTTCTTTTTGCCTGTAAGCATATACGCAAACAAATCCGGCATAAACAAAAGGGTTTCGGCTCTTTCAAGGAGCTCGGGACGATTTTTTTTCAAAGAATAAAGATGATATATAGTGTTCAGATCCATAAACTGGATCCCGGTTTTTTTATAAATTTCAGATTGAGGAATGAGTTTAAAACACTCTTCCTGCATTCCCGTGGTCCTCTCATCTCTGTAATGGACAGGATTTTCAAGTAAATAGCCGTTTTTGTCAAGAAGACCGAAATCAACGCCCCAAGTATCTATCCCTATACTTTCTATATCTGCATTCCCACTGTTTACACATTTGAGAAGACCTTGCTTGATTTCATGGAAAAGACGCAGGATATCCCAGTAAAAAGTTCCGTTAACCATAACCGGATCATTTGAAAAACGATGTATCTCTTCCAACGAAAGAGTACCGTTTTCATATGTTGCCAAAATAGCCCTTCCGCTGGAAGCTCCGAAGTCAAAAGCCAAAACCTTGTTTTTCATAAACAGTCCTCTCCTTAGTTACTTTATATTATATTACAGTATAGCACGCAAGGCCTTGTTTGTCAACTTTATTACTTGACATTTCTGTAAAAAAAAGATATAATAAATCGGGTGAGATTTTTATGTTTGTGAAAGAAAAAAATAATACTGATTCAAGCAATACGATACGCATCCCGGCTTTCGTAGATATGCATGTTCACTTGCGGGAACCTGGACAAACTCATAAAGAAACAGTTTTTTCAGGTTCGAGAGCCGCAAAGGCTGGCGGATTTTCTCATATATTATGTATGCCCAATACTTCTCCGGTTATAGATACGCCGGAACTTGTTAGTTATATACGTTCACGTGAAGCCGCTGTCTCTGTACTGCCTGCAGCGGCTGTTACCAAAGGACAACAAGGAAAAGAACTTACTGATTTTTATGCTCTAAAAAAGGCCGGGGCTTTGGCTTTTTCAGATGACGGGTCTCCTGTTGAAGATAAAAACATAATGCGGGAAGCGATGTATCGCGCAGTTGAAAACGAAGTACTTATTATTTCTCATTGTGAAGATAAATCTTTGATTTCCTCAAGACTTCAGAGCCCTCCGGAGGCGGAGTATTCCGCTGTTTTGAGAGATTGTGAGCTTGCAGAAAATACAGGAGCGCGGCTTCATATTGCGCACATAAGCACAAAAGAGAGCGTGGATATAATTCGTAACGCAAAAAAAAAAGGCGCAAAAATTACATGTGAGACCTGCCCGCATTATTTTTCTCTTACAAGGGATGATTTTTTTCGCGTAGGAACAAACGCGATGATGAATCCGCCACTGAGAAAAGAAGAAGATGTTGTTGCGATTAAAGAAGGTTTACGTGACGGAACAATAGATGTTATTTCAACAGACCACGCTCCGCATTCAGTTTATGAAAAAAATCAGGCTCCTGAATTTGCACCGTTCGGTATAATCGGGTTGGAAACATCTTTTTGTGTAAGTTATACTTTTTTAGTAAAATCCGGTATAATAACTTTTGAAAGACTTATAAGTCTTATGAGTGAAAAACCAAAAGAAATTTTAGGGATAAAGTCGTCATCTTATGTTGTTGTTGATATAAATACGGAATTTATCTATGATGTTTCGTGCTCATACTCTCTTTCACGAAATTCTCCTTTTGATAAACAGCGCTTTTATGGAAAAATTCTCAAAACTGTCTTGGAGGACTGAAAATGATAAGTGAACTTATTGAAAAAATAGCAGAAAAACAAAATCCTACAGCATTGGGCCTTGATCCACATATCGATTATCTTCCATCAACAATGCTGAAGGGATCTGATCCGGAATCTTCTGCAAAAGCTTTATATAAATTCAATAAAGAACTTATGGATGCTCTTTGCGATATTATTCCATGCGTTAAAATACAAATGGCTTACTATGAGCTGCTTGGGTTGTCCGGCATGAAGACATTCTTTAATACGATAACCTACGCAAAGAAAAAGGGATTTTATATAATAATAGATGGAAAAAGAAACGATATCGGAAGTACTGCCGAATGTTATGCGAAAGCATATCTCGATAATACTGAAGCTGACGCATTGACTGTTAACGCTTATCTCGGGTTAGATGGAGTTAAGCCGTTTATACGTAACAGAAAATCAATCTTTGCGTTGGTGAAGACATCTAATAAATCAAGCGGAGATCTCCAGGACAGGCTTCTTGATGATGGGAAGAGAGTTTATGAGTTAATGGGCGACATGCTTGAGGACTGGGGGACTTCTACCCGAGGGAAATACGGTTATTCCGAAATCGGGGCTGTGGTAGGCGCGACATATCCTGAACAGCTTGAATATCTTCGGAATCGTATGCCCCATACCTTTTTTCTCGTTCCCGGGTACGGCGCGCAGGGAGGGACCGCAAAAGATGTCGCAGGGGCGTTTCTTTACGGAGTTGGTGCCGTTATAAATTCTTCAAGAGGCCTTATGTGCGCGTATAAAAAACATGGCTTACCTGCGGAGAAATTTGCCGAAGCCGCGGTCGCTGAGGCGATTTCGATGCGCGATGAAATAAATTCTTTTATTTAAGCATTGTGATCAAGTGATTTTATATGTAACTTCTGGGCTTTTCACACTGAAATAGTTCTATGCTTGATATGTCATATCATTATTTTAAGCCTGAATGGAATAATTATATATAGTGTAGATTATGTTGAAAAATTACGGAAGGCAAGAAAAGATAATACCAAATACGTAACTTATCGACAACTTTTTAAGAGGTTCTATTATATGACTATATGACAATTTGAGTCAATGGACAGGTTTGTTTTTTGTATTCCGGAATCAGTCTGTTTTAAAAACTGAAATTATAGCACTAAGGAAGGCTGGGAAATCCGGCCTTCTTTTAATTTATTTTAATTACGATAGATAGTATATATAAACCGTTATAATAACAACATTTAGTACGTTTTATTGAGTTCACATTTGCTTCAAAAAAAA
>CALWNV010000060.1 GCA_944382895.1 uncultured Clostridia bacterium
CTCGAGTGACGCTTTCTATAACATCTGTCTCCACATGCCTTTCAAGCTCGTCAAGAGATTTTTCCGCGTCATTATCCTCAGTCTCGGTGTCCACACCTATCAAAACCGCAATGTCTTTTTCATAATCCACAGAATTTTCCAAAAATAATACCTCTGAAATCTCCAAAATGTTTTCCCGCGATATATAAAATCGCTTTAGTGTTTATTATATCATAAATTTATCTAAAATACAATATCCCGCTTGCAAAACATTTCAATTCGTGGTATACTTTTACCGGTGATTGTAAATGAACGGAAAACAAAAACAGAAAATACAGCTCTTACTCGGAGGATTTTCCTCCAGATATACTGAAAATCCGGATTTTTTCGACACGATAAAAATAAGTGCGATTTCCGGAACAAAAACATATAACGGGACTGTCGTTGAAAAAAGCGGGATTTTCATATACGATTTCGGAGCAAGGGAGACATTTGAAAACTTTAATTCAGTTTTAGAAAAAATCCTTCAAACTGTCATGAACTATGACAGTATTGTAATCGAATATACAGAACGCAAATCAGGAACGAGGATCATCGCTGACGACAAAAATGTAAAACTTGAGAAATTTGATATAAAAGACGCTGCCAGAGCTTTTGGTCTCAAAGCAAAAAAATACAACCTTGACCTGAACAAAGCGGCTCTGCTGCTTAAAACCATTGGATTTATGACCGAAGACGGAAAGCTCAAAAATGACATGATACGCAAATACAATCAGACTGACCGTTTTCTTGACCTGACAAAAGAACTCTTTGAAAACAAAAAAAATCTTACGATTGTTGACTGTGCCTGCGGAAAATCCTATCTATCGTTCGTACTAAACCATTATCTTTGGGAAGAACTGCATATAAGAGCGCACTTTACAGGCATTGACATAAAACAAAACGTCATTGAAGAAAGTAAACGCATCGCGGAAACTCTCGGTTACAAAAACATGGAGTTTATTTGTGAAGACCTGAAGACGTTTGATAAAATAAAGCCGGACGCCGTGATTTCCCTACACGCATGCGACACCGCCACTGATATGGCGTTGGGTTATGCCATACGCAACAATGCCGAAAGTATAATCTGCGTCCCGTGCTGTCATAAGGAACTCCTTGACAAATACCGCAAAGAGGATCTCTAGCCCATAATAAAACACGGGATTTTCAGAGCAAGGCTGAACGATATTATTACAGACGGACTTCGTACACTAAAACTTGAAGCATGCGGATATAAAGTATCATGTGTTGAATACTGTTCTCCTCTTGACACACCCAAGAATCTGCTTATAAAAGCACATAAAACATGCGAATATAACAAAACCGCAGAAGAAGAGTATTACACGCTTCTTTCACAACTGAACGTAACCCCGTCAATCGAGATTTTCAGCGCGCCACAGACATAAAAAACATCACTTTTACACAAAACGCTTGTAAAAACAATCACGGCCGCGATATCGATATCGCGGCCGTGACATATTTTTATATATTCTCATACCCGGCTATTCAAAATAGGGATTATTCATCAAACATTTGTGTAGATAAATATCTTTCTCCCGTATCGGGGAACAGAACAACTATTGTCCTTCCGTTATTTTCCGGACGAGAGGCAAGTTCAATAGCCGCTTTTACCGCCGCTCCCGAACTTATCCCCACCAAAACGCCTTCTCTGCGGCAGATTTCACGCCCTGCCCGCAGAGCGTCTTCGTCAGAAACCGTTATTACCTCATCATAAATCTCCGTATCAAGTATTTCCGGAACAAAGCCGGCGCCTATCCCCTGAATATTATGCGGACCCGCTTTACCTCCGGAAAGAACGGGAGACGACGACGGCTCGACCGCTACGATTTTTATCGACGGATTCATTGATTTAAGATATTTGCCCACACCTGTGACAGTTCCCCCTGTACCGACACATGCAACAAAAATATCAACAACGCCTTCAGTATCCTCGTATATCTCAGGACCTGTTGTTTTGTAGTGTACAGCAGGATTGGAAGGGTTTTCAAACTGACCGGGAATAAAGCTTGCCGGAACCGAGCGCGCGATTTCTTCCGCCTTTTTGATAGCGCCTCTCATCCCGTCTCTCCCGTTGCTCAAAACCACTTTTGCCCCGTATGCCTTCATCAATTTTATTCGTTCGGCCGACATTGTTTCAGGCATAACAATAACCGTTCTATAACCTCTTGCCGAGGCGACCGCCGCAAGACCTATACCGGTATTTCCGGATGTCGGTTCCACTATAACTGTATCCGGCCCCAACAACCCTCTTTTTTCCGCGTCGTCCAGCATCTCCTTTGCCACTCTGTCCTTAACAGACCCGGCAGGGTTAAAAAACTCCAGTTTCGCGAGAAGCCTTGCTTTCAGATCATATTCTTTTTCAGTATTCGTAAGCTCAAGCAAAGGAGTTTTACCTATAAGCATATCCGCGGATTTATAGATTCTCATTTACATACACATCTCCTGTCAACAACAAATCAAAAGCAACATAAAAATAAATCATGGACATATTATATCACATAAAAAAAAATTTCACAATAGCAAAATAAACGATTTTATATTTTGAAAACAGAATTTCCGGACGGTACCTCTATGTTCCCGTCCGGAAATGTTCGTATATTTATTTCCGTTTTTTCGCTTTTTCAGACGAATGACAAAAATCTTTCATCGCGCAGCCTCCGCAGCTTCCGCACGGACACGAACCCCGGCCTTTTTTCCTGTTTCTTATCATAAACACAATAACCGCAGCGACCAACGCTATAAGAACAGCACATACTATCAACGTCGCAATATTTTCCGAAATCCATTCAAACAAGGCCAACAGCTCCTTTCATGACCGAAAAATCATTTAATTTTCCCGGCTTTAAGTTTTAAAGTCTCTTTATACGGTCTGAAAAGCATATATATCATCACAACAAAGACGATAAAAGCGAAAACAAGACCGACCACATTGATATTCCCCGTAAACAAACCTCCGAACTGATTGATCATCAAAGCAATCGCATAGGCAAACCCGCACTGATAGCATATGGCAAACCAAGTCCATTTCGCGTTGTTCATTTCCCTTCTGATCGCGCCGATAGCCGCAAAACACGGGGCGCAGAGCAGATTGAAAACAAGAAATGAATATCCCGTAATGCCGGTGAATACTGTCGCAAGCGTCTCATACACATTGCCGTTTCCACCGAAAAGTATACCCATCGTACCTACAATATTTTCTTTTGCGACAAGCCCGGTAATAGACGCGACCGCGGTTTCCCATGTCCCCCAACCGAGAGGCGCGAAAAGCCACGCAATACCTTTTCCCGCAAAAGCGAGAATGGAAAATTCAAGCTCGTCTTCCGACAGCATACGGAAATTCCCGTCAACGAAACCGAAAAAGCTTGTAAACCATATAACGATTGTCGAAAGTAAAATTATTGTCCCCGCTTTTTTTATAAATGACCACCCGCGTTCCCACATAGAACGGAGAACATTACCTGCTGTAGGAAGATGATATGCCGGAAGTTCCATTACAAAAGGTGCCGGATCTCCGGAAAACATTCTTGTTTTCTTAAGCATGATCCCTGATACGACTATTGCCGCCATACCAACAAAATAAGCGCTCGTGGCAACCCATGCGGATCCTCCGAAAACAGCACCTGCTATCATAGCTATAAACGGGACTTTCGCTCCGCACGGGATAAACGTCGTTGTCATGACAGTCATACGCCTGTCACGTTCGTTTTCTATTGTACGTGATGCCATGATCCCGGGGATTCCGCAGCCGGTCCCTATCAGCATTGGTATAAAAGATTTTCCCGAAAGGCCGAATTTACGAAAAACACGATCAAGAACAAACGCTATCCGCGCCATATATCCGCATGATTCAAGTATTGCAAGTAGTAAAAAAAGTACAAGCATTTGAGGAACAAAACCCAATACCGCTCCGACTCCGGCTACGATTCCGTCGTTTATAAGCCCGCTCAACCAATCCGCCGCGCCAACAGCTTTCAGTCCGTTACCGACAAGCACAGGTATTCCGGGGACCCATACTCCGTAAGACGATGTGTCAGGGGCGCCGTAAGAATCTTTATATCCCGTATCAAGATATTCATCAACGGCGGCGATAAGTTCCGGCTTACCTACATTTTCTGAAAGTGTTACTTTCAAAGTCTCCTCATCTTCAATCTCATACTGAAGAGAAGCGTCTTCCGGAACAGACGCTATAAGAGATTCAAGCGCCGCTTTTGCCGAATCACCGTCATAGTTTTCTGCGGAAACATCAACGACCTCTGAAACTCCATCCCCATACTCATCAGCAAAAGCACTGATTATCAAATCGCTGTCTCCATACTGTTCGGACGCCTGTTCATACTGAGCGGAACCAATACCGAATAAATGCCACCCGTCACCGAACAGCCCGTCATTTGCCCAGTCTGTCGCCATAGTCCCAACAGTGACCATTGAAAGATAATAGACTAAAAACATTATAAGCGCGAAAATTGGTAAACCAAGCCAGCGGTTGGTCACTACTTTGTCAATCTTATCCGATACTGACAGTTTCCCGGATCGTTTTTTCTTATAACATGACCTGATTACCGAAGAAATATAAACATATCTCTCATTTGTGATTATAGATTCGGAATCGTCGCCAAGCTCTTTTTCCGCGGTTTCTATATCGTTTTCTATATGTTCGCGTACAGCCTCACTTATGTTCAGATCCCCAAGAACTTTTTCATCTCTTTCGAAAACCTTGATTGCATACCATCTTTGTCTTTCTTCCGGCATATCATGTAAAACAGCTTCTTCTATATGCGCGATAGCATGTTCGACAACCCCTGAAAAAGTATGCTGCGGCACAGTATTGCCGTTTTTCGCGGCTTCGACCGCGGCTTCGGCAACAGCCATGATACCTGTCCCTTTAAGCGCGGAAATTTCAAAAACTTTACAACCAAGATGCTCCGACAATGCTAAAGTATCGATTTTATCCCCGTTTTTTCTTACAATATCCATCATATTAACGGCAACTACAACAGGGATGCCGAGTTCCGTAAGCTGAGTTGTCAAATAAAGATTTCTCTCAAGGTTAGTGCCGTCAACGATATTGAGGATAGCGTCGGGACACTCGCCTATAAGGTAATCCCTTGCCACAACTTCTTCGAGCGTATACGGCGAAAGAGAATATATTCCCGGCAAATCCGTTATAACTACCCCGTCATGTTTTTTAAGTCTACCTTCTTTTTTCTCAACAGTTACGCCGGGCCAGTTCCCTACAAACTGATTTGACCCCGTAAGAGCATTAAACAAAGTTGTTTTACCGCTATTGGGGTTTCCGGCAAGTGCGATTTTTATACCCATAACATCAAGCCCTCCATTTATTTTAGTTAGTTTATGCTAACATCGTATTCTGAAAAAACAGGGAAAAAATTCCCCGTCAAATAATTTTACTCAACCTCTACCATTTCAGCATCCGCTTTTCTCAGCGACAGCTCATATCCCCGCACATTGATTTCCACCGGATCTCCGAGGGGCGCCACTTTACGAATATAAACTTCTGTGCCTTTGGTAAGGCCCATATCCATAATCCGACGCTTTACAGCCCCCTCGCCATGGATCCGTATGATCTTGACGGTTTCGCCAATGTTCACGTTTTTCAGTGTTTTCATAATATAATAACCTCCCTAAAAAATACAAAAATCATATAATTATCTTTTGAGCGGTCTCCCTGCTTATAGCAAGCCGAGTCTCTCTTATACGTACAATGAGATTTCCTGAAGTCATACTTATGACTGTCACTCTGCTGCCGGCTGAAAACCCCATATCTTCAAGATGCTTTTTGAAACTTTGATCGCCAACAACTTTTTTTACAATATTTTCTTCTCCTATGGAAGCATAAATAAGCGGCATAAAAACCCGACCTTTCTTTATACGCCGTTTTTCACGGCATATAGTTAGCGTCAGCTAACCTGTACGCCTCAAGAATGGTTAGCCCTTGCTAACCAATGTTATTATATTCAGAAAAAACTTTCCTGTCAACCCCCCGGCATAATATTTTTCATTTTTGTCAAATATTTAATTGCTCAAACAATAAAAAGAACATGCGTATACGAGCTTGCTTACAGTGTCACTAACAGAGAAATGAAAGTCAAAATAAGCACATATTTATTAAAAATAAACGGAAACAGTTGAAAAAGATTATTTTCATGTTATAATAAAATCCATATCAAGTAAAAATTTGAAAAACATATAATATTTTTTACATTATAGTAAATTACAACGGATATTTCAAAAAATGAAATATATCCGGGAAAGGCAGTTATGCTTGAGATAAGGAACATATCAAAAAAATATAAAATGGGTGAAACCGTTCAAAACGCACTTGACAACGTCAATTTGAATCTGAGTGAAAACGAATTTGTGGCAATCCTCGGTCCGAGCGGATCAGGTAAAACGACGCTTCTCAATATTATAGGTGGACTTGACCGTTACGACAGCGGAGATATGATAATAAACGGAATATCAACCAAAGAATATAAAGACAGAGACTGGGACACATACAGAAATCATACTGTAGGATTTGTTTTCCAAAGCTATAACCTTATTCCCCATCAGACAGTGCTTGCGAACGTCGAACTTGCGCTTACATTAAGCGGCGTATCAAGAAGCGAAAGGAAACGCCGAGCGGAAAAATCCCTTGAAGAGGTAGGATTAAAAGAGCACGCCCATAAACGACCGAACCAACTTTCCGGAGGGCAGATGCAAAGAGTTGCCATAGCCCGCGCATTGGTAAACAATCCTGACATTGTCCTGGCGGATGAGCCTACAGGAGCTCTTGATACAGAAACCAGCATACAGGTGATGGAGCTGCTTAAAGCAGTCGCCAAAGACAGGTTGGTGGTCATGGTCACACATAATCCGGATCTCGCAAGCAGATATGCTACACGTATCGTACGGTTGAGTGACGGTAAAATCACAGACGATTCGTGTCCGGCTACTTCCGATCAAAAAGCCCCGCCGAAAAAGGGGCCCTCAAAAAACAAAAAGGTAAAAATGTCATTTTTGACATCACTTTCTCTAAGCTTCAATAATCTGCGTACAAAAAAAGGAAGGACACTTCTTACATCTTTTGCCGGATCTATAGGTATTATAGGAATCGCGCTTATTCTCGCTCTTTCCACAGGGGTAAATTCATACATTTCAGATATCCAAAAAAGCACCATGACTTCATATCCAGTTACAATATCAGCCAAAACATTTGATTTATACGGGCTGATGAGCCAGAGCGCGGAAATGTACGAAGAAACGACACAACAGGACGAAGAGAAAACCGGAGTATACGCAGATCTCAGAGACATCGTAGCGAATAAAACCATGATTGCCTCAAACAATCTTGCAGAATTCAAAAAATATCTTGACAATCCGGAAAGCGATATAAGAGAATATATCGGTGAAAACGGTATACGTTATTCATACGATGCCAGCTTTACCGTATATTCAAGAAGTTCTGACGGAACACTTATAAACAGCGGTGCCGATACGGAAGAAATAACCGGATCGTCAGGGATCCCCGGTTTAGACGCTATGCAGGAAAGCATGAGCGGGACGGCGTCCGCTATGCCGGGGACAATGATATCTTCCAATAATGCAAAGAATTTTTCGGAACTCATGCCCGGTCCGGACGGTGAGACCGTAAGCGATGTGACAAAAGACAGTTATGAGCTTTTATACGGCAGTTGGCCGGAAAACTATGATGAGGTAATCATTGTCGTAAACAAAAACAACGGCATATCGACCTCATCCTTATATCAGCTCGGGTTTATAACAAAAGACGAATATAAAAAAATAACCGATGATATAGAGTCAAACGGCGAAACAGAAGATATTGTATGGAATTACGAAGATATCTGTGATCACACTTTTTACATGGTGCCCGCGTGTGATTTTTATACACAAAACGAGAACGGTACATTTTCACTTTTGTCGGAAAATACTTACGCAGAGCAGCTTGCCGCAAACGCGCTGCCTCTTAAAATCACCGGGATAGTTAAACCTCTTCCTGATTCCTCAAATGCCGATATATCCACTTATGTTGCCTATACATCAAAACTTACTGATTATATAATAAAATACACAAATGAAAGTGTGGCAGTAAAAGCACAGGAAAGCACACCCGGTATCAATATTCTTACCGGTATGGAATTTGATGCCTCGACCGACGATGAGAAAATCAGTGACGCGAAAGAATATATATCAAATCTCGGGGTTTCGGATAAAGCGGCCTTATATACGATGATTCTTTATTTCAGCAAAGAAGAGACTGCGGATAATACTTTCTCCGCAATCCCCGCCGATACCGCTGCCGACGAGGCTCAATTGTCCGCTGCAATGGACGTGTGGCTTAAAAACGATCCTGACAAAGATATTCTTCTTTCAATCTACGATAAATATCTCTCAGGTTCATCATACGATGAGAATATGAAGGCTTTTGGCAAAGTCAGCTATGACGAGCCGTCCTCGATAGATATCTACACCGACAGCTTTGAGGCCAAGGACAAAGTCGCCGCCTGTATCGAAACTTATAACGCCTCCGCTTCTGAAGATAACCGCATCGTATATACTGACTATGTAAAACTAATGACTTCCTCTCTTACGACAATAATAGATGTAATATCCTATGTACTGATAGCTTTCATGTCCGTATCTTTGGTAGTATCAAGCATCATGATAGGAATTATAACGCATATATCCGTAATGGAGCGTACAAAAGAAATAGGTATATTGCGCGCGATCGGAGCTTCAAAAAGAAATATTTCCCAAGTTTTCAATGCCGAAACCGTAATCATCGGCTTTTGCGCCGGGCTTCTCGGGCTTGGGGTCTCCGCGCTTCTTACAATCCCTATCAATGCGATTATCCGTAACCTGGCCGGGAACCAGACCATAACCGCGCAGATCCCTGTCTCGGCGGCTTTTGCGTTGTTGGTCCTGAGCGTTATAATTACCGTAATCGGAGGGCTCATACCATCAAAAAAAGCGGCAAAAAAGGATCCTGTTATCGCGTTGCGAACAGAATAACATTGTCAGATCATCTAAATATACCATACTTTTCGACAAAGTAGACAACAAAACTTTTTTACGAAAGAATAAATATTTTCACAAAAAATCAAAAAACCGCAGCACATTTATATTATGTGCTGCGGTTTTTTAATAACAAAAATATTTTTACCGTCCATTCTTTATACGCAAAAGCTCACAACCTATTCCCTTTTCATCAAAAAAAACAATCCAATTCCAAAAAACACACGGCAAATGTCTCACCGCTATTCATGTAAGATACGCCTTACCGCCGTTTTCGTTATCGGAAGCCAGAACTGAACAAGCGGTCCCGTAAGAAAAACCGCGATTACAGTCCCTACGCCTACAGTCCCGCCTAAAACAAAACCCAGTAAAACAAAAACAAAATCACAAATCATCCGTACCCATTGAAAACGAATAAAATTTATTTTATCCGATAAAATAACGGCTACAAGATCATTCGGTCCTGTCCCTGCATTACTGCTTATGACAACCGACATACCTAAAGATAAAACAATACATCCAACAACAATCCCCGTTATCCTAAATCCGATATGTGAGTTTTCGTTCAGTATGTCACCAAAAAGCACGCTGAAAACATCAATGATCGGGCCTCCGCAAAAAGCGCATACGATAGTTCCGGGCTTTATATATCCTTTTGTAGTAAAAAACATAATAACAGTCATCACACACAAAACAATAACATGTACCGTGCCTATGGAAAGATTGACCACTTCTGACAATCCCTCAATAAAAACCGTAAAAGTATCAGAGCCATACCGGACAAAAGAAAAAGCGTCACCCCTAAGTGCGCAACAGTTAACCCGATTATAAGTATAAAAAGAGCTTTCGCCCAATCTTTCACAGAACGCGATGACGTATCCGATGCAAATTTTTCTTTTTCAACGCCCGTTTTTATATTTTTTCTCATAACTTCCCCTTATCATATCCGGTCTGCATAAAATAACTATATTTATACCATAGTTATACCTAAGCTAACGATATACTTTTGATTCTCTGCGTCATTACGCAAAAAAAAATATATACAATTATTTTATTATCCCCGATTATTTATCATATACAATTTCAATTTGATTCGCTCTCAGGGGCTTTCGTCAAGCGCGGCCACAACTACCGAAAATATTACCAGACGCTGTCTCAAAAACATTATAATACGCACGAAAATATTTGTCAAGAAAAATCAAACACACAGCTGCTGCATATATATCAAAAACCGAGTAACGGATTTACCGTAAAAAACAATAAATCTGTCACTCGATTCAGAGAGCTTTAAAATTATAACAAATCACATATTTTTACTGAACAGCAGTCTCATCTTTTCTTATCCGGGCATCATTCAAACCTTTTGCGTGCAATATCATAACTCCCGCAAACAAGCTCCCCTGTCCGATTATATTCACGCCTTCGGTAATCCAATTCATCGAAGCCTCAGTAAAATCCCTGGAGGAAAGATACCCCATACAAAGAGAGCATATAAACGATACTGTAAACAATATTACAAGCAGCGGTTTTCTCATCCTGACAGAAACAGCACATAAAA
>CALWNV010000061.1 GCA_944382895.1 uncultured Clostridia bacterium
AATGACAAATTGTGCCCCTTCACTTTCGTTTTTTGCCATAGAAATGTGAAGAGTTCCGAGGCCGGTGATTCTGGGCGCTTCATCAATATAAAGACGCTCGGTAGAGGATATAATATAAATATCCTCTACCGGATTCGTACTTTTTTCATCAATAACAACTGTACACGCAGAAAAAAGAGAAAATACAAAAACGATTAAACATAGTATTATAAATTTTTTCATTTTCGCACGACCTCTTCCACGGTTTTTGATACTTTGTGCTCTATATGACTCCACTGAACTTTTTTGAAAAGAGCAGCAAAAGCAATAGGGATATACGAAGCCATAAATATAGGCAAAGTAAAAGTATATAAAAGTTTTTCGGAAGCGGAGCAATATATTTTTTTCCACTCAGAAACAGTTGTTAAAAATCCTATAAGCCAAAACGAAAGATACCCGTTAAGAAGAGCAAAAAGAAGTGAAGTAAGCGCGACAGGTGTCAAGTCCGCAGCGATAGCAGCAGGCGAGAAAAAACTGTACAGAAGGGAAACAGCGTTTACTACCGTTGCTATTATCGATAGCAATATACCTACCGGTAATATCGACATCATAAGATCATATGCGGCAAAACCCTTTTTACGGAATATTGCTTTAAAAAGATGAAATCCATATGTAAAAAATACCTGGTACGGACCTTTCGCCCATCTTAGCCTTTGTTTACATGATTTTCTGAACTCATACGGTTGTTCGTCATACAGTACAGCTTTTTCCGCATAACCTATGACACGCTGTTTTATAACGCTGTCAACAGAAAACTCTATATCTTCCGTCAAAGTATTATACGGCCAGCCTCCGTTTTCATGAATGATTTTTTTGGAAACCAAAAATCCGGTACCGGAAACAGAGCAGCTTGTACGTAAAGCCATTCTTGCCCTGTTGAGGAACCGGTTTTCTCTCAAAAACCAAAGCGAATAACCGGCGGATATCCAGTTTGTAGAATAATTTTTGCTGTTACGGTATGAAGTGGATATTTCATAACCCATATCAAAAACTTTATTTATCTCATAAATAAAATTTCCGTCAAGCAGATTATCGGCATCAAAAAATATAAAAGCATCGATTTTTTCATCTTTTTTATCTTTCATAATATTTTTAAACAAAAAATCCAATGCATATCCTTTACCTATATTATTACGATTATATCTTTCGTAAACTGTCGCGCCTGCGGCACGTGCGACTGCCGCTGTATCATCAGTACAATTATCCGCAACTACAAATATATCGATGAGTTCTTGAGGGTAGTTTTGCGAATGTACGCTGTTAATAAGCTTTCCTATGACATTCGCCTCGTTCCTTGCAGCTATCACTATCCCGTATCTATACTGCTGTCTCGCCTCGCAGATCTTGGGTTTTTTTATAAGTCCTACAGCCATATAAAAAAACTGATATCCAAAAAAAACAGTAAACGCAACCCCAATAAGTATATTAAAAATATTTATAAAAGTCTCCATTGCAACTCCTCTTTACGGATTGGATATTTTTTCATACAGTCTCGCATGCGTAACATGCTCCTGCAACGAAATCATATCACTGTTATCTTTTTCAAAAAAGGCTCTTGACTGAAGATAAAGCCCCGGTTTATACAAAGAATCAAGGCTGTCATCAATTTCTACAAATTCGGTTTTGACACTTCCTATTTCCTGTATCTGCAGCTTTTCTATAGGCCTGAATATCAAACGATGCTTTGATGTTATCATTTCCACAGACCATCTTCCCGGTCCGCGCCAATTTGCTTGATATGAAAACAAAGCGCCGCAGTCAGTCCGCCCTGCTCCTGAATAAACAGCGCTGTGCCCATACCAGCCGTCATCATATCCCGTAAAAGACGACATCTCTACCGGCGTACCTCCGAGATAAAACGCAAGATCAATAACATGTGACGAATTTGCCAGAAGCCAGTTTTTAAGAGACTCAGGCGTTTTATCAAGTTTTTCTATAACGTGAGCCCATTCGGTAAATTCAAAATTAAATGATTTTACTCCCCCGTCTTCGTTTATAATTTCTCTCGCCTTTATAACAGAAGCAAAAAATCTTCTGTTATACGCCACATAAACACAAACCCCGGCTTTTTCCGCGGCATCGTTTACCTCTTCGATCTGCGGAAGATTCAAACCGGCAGGCTTTTCAGAAAGTATGTTTTTCACACCACGGTTTATCAAAGAAATCAGATTGTCTTTAAGAGATTCCACATTAGTGGCTACTATGACATATTCCGGACAAAAATCCGTTTCAGACAACACATCGTCTATGCCTCCGCGTAAAACGGGGACACCCTTTGACGCCTCAAAAGCTGCGGCGCGTTTCTCGCCTCTTCCTATAACGGTGAACTTTCTGCCCTGAGCTTTCAGGACATCCGCATGGGCTTCAGCCATCGGCCCCGCGCCGACAAGCCAGATATTTTCATATCTCACGTTATTTTGCATATATCGACCTTGCTCCCTTCTATTTTCCCCATCTTATCAAGCAACGCCGAAAGCATCGCTTTATGTATTTTTGCCGAAACCTCATAGCTTGGAAGCGTACATCCGCCTTCAAAGAGAATCGCTTTAGCGATATCAGCTCCCTGAACGCTGAGAAACGGCATTTCAAATACCATTTCCTCGACACTCTCACCCGTATAACGGAAAATCTTCTGCTCGGCTTCTCTGATAATATATATGTTATTTTCACAAAAGATATATAAAATCACGGGAGCAGGAGTCGAATTAAGGGATGTCACGGAAAATTTCACACGATCTCCAACAGTTCCGTTTATCGTACCGGTAAATTCGATATATCCAGGACGCTTGCTCTGATGTATCTCATTATCAAGCATATCAGCATTGCATACCGGAGCGGTTTCCGATGAAGAAAGATAACAAATAATATCTATCAAATGTATCGCGTTACAACCGAGACCCCAGTCCGAACCGGTAACCACAACATCAAAAGATCTGCCTGCAAGCTCCTTTTTAAGCTTTTGATAACTCTTATTCATCCTGCGGCAACAGCTGACCCATGTATTTACACCTTTTTCTTTTATAAGTGATCCTACGGCATCATAATCTTCCATTTTCTGAAAAAGGACTTTTTCCAAAAGCAAATTTTGCACATGTTTTGTCTTCAGCAACTCCTCCGCAAGTTGTCTGCGAACGGCTGAGGACGTTGCGATTATCGCATAATCGATATCGTTATCAAGCTCCGATACGGAAGACACCGTTTTCAGTGACATAATATTATTCGATCCGTTAGCACTATACTCAGCTTTTACTTTTTCAAGATTTTCCGAAACAACATCCACAACCTGAACTTCAAGCTTTTCCTCAAGTCTCTCAAGAGCCTGAAAATGACGAAATCCTATATTGCCAACACCGATTATAACTACTTTTTTCGCCACAAAAATCACCCCACACTTTTTTGAAGTCTCTTTTCCATGATTATCTGAGCTAACAGAAAATCTATCTCATCATCAATATCGATAGACTTTTCCTTCGACATTATATACGCATAACTCCGTGCGGAATAAAGATTTGAAAGACTTTCAAGAAGTTTTTCCATTTTCACAAAATAAATTGCGCCGTTTATACAATAATACGTCGGAAGTTCCTGTCTCGGAACGGTATGGATATTATTTGAAAAGAACCTTCCCAAAGAAAGATTCTTAGGCAACGTATTCGACCGGAGCGGGGAATGTTCGACCTCACTGACACTGATAACGGATACTGCGTCTTTTTCGATAAACATTTTATATGCATCCAAAATATCATCAGAGTCTCTCAAAGGCGATGTAGGCTGTAAAAGAGCCATTGAATCATATTTCTTTCCGAGCTTTTTATCATAAATATCGATCGCGTTCAATATAACATCCCATGTTCGTGCACCGGAAGTAGCAAGCTCCGGATCACGCAAAAAAGGTACCGAAGCTCCGTATTTTACCGATATGTCAGCATATTCCTGACTGTCTGTTGAGACAAAGACTTCATCGAACAATCCTGTATTGATAGCAGCCTCAATCGTATACGCGATCATAGGTTTCCCGCAAAGAGGTTTGATATTTTTATCTTTCAAGCCTTTTGAACCGCTTCTGGCCGGAATGATCGCAATCACGCTCATATTGTTTTTTCCTCCTTTTCAAGCCTGCTTATCTCGGACAAAAGAGAGTTTGCGAGATTTGTAATATTCTCATCAGTATAACATGAAGATATCGCGGCGTAAATATGACCTTTTTCAAGCGTGCGAAAATAAGCGCATAAATATCTTATGATATCTGTTCGTTCAGGTTTTCTCCACTGCTTCAAAAGCGGAAGATAATTTTGATATATCACATCCGCATTGATTATCCCGGGAGCACTGTCAAAATACATTTTACCACTTAAAAACGCGGGTTTGCCCAACAGCATGGCTTCCCAAGCCGGAGTACCGGCCAAGGAAACAACTGCTTCGGCTTTCTGTATAAGTTTTTTCCCGTCTTCCCAGGGAGAGATTAGACGAACATTCGGATACGCAGATAACGCTCGGTAAAAATCAAGCTTTTTGTGTCCGAGAAGAACATAATGCTCTTTTACATATAAAACCGTATCCGCCGGAAGACTTTTTGCCAGTGAGTCTATATAGAACAATTGTTTTTCATACATCTGTGCGCATACAATCGTAGACGCCTCCGGCTGATAATGCAGAGGGAAATATACAAATTTTTCAGAATAATCAGTATTTTCACAAAGCCTGATCATTTTCCTGTACCGGAAATAAAACTTTGCTCTATCCCACATCTGCTTGTCCAAACGATAATTTATATAGTCATATTTGTTTTTATATTTTTTATTAAAATGATATAATAGGGCAAGCTTCACATATACAGGCTCAAACCGGGGTTTTCGCGTTTTGAAAACAGCGTTTTCCTTTACTATACTCTTACTCTCAAAATCCTTAAGGAACTCCTCTGCCTTTGAAAGCTCCTCTTCACCGTATTCGACATCAGCGCCGTTATACAAAAAATGATTATGCTGAAACGGATCAGTTACCAGATAATGATGTGTCATACCATGTGTCCGCCCAGCCATCTGGCACACATACTTTACACCATAATATTTCCCTACGATATAAGCGACATATGACATAAGCGTGGCAAGAGGCTCATCATAATAATAATCATATTCCCCGCCAGAAAAAATACTCTCACAAAACATGAACATGCCACACGCAATCCTGACAGCGTAATCATAATCATGAAATATAAGAAATCTGTCAGTATAAATATACTTCCACATAGGAGCACAGTCATATTTTTTTTCGTATTCACAGAGTTTTTCCATACAAAACTCGGTCCAGTGCTCCTTAAGAAAAACATCCGACTGATAAACCGTATCCGAACCTGTTTTGTTTTTAATGAAAGCTGTTTCATCATCATTACAGGTAATAAATCCGGCTGAAAAATCATCACCGAGCATCGGTTTAAGTTTATTGAATAAAGCTGCGCTCAGTCTGTCGTAATTAGGTCTGGCAAGAAAACATATCCTCATTCAACAACCAGCTTTCTATCCCGTTCTTCATTATATTGCAAAACATAGCATATAGGAGTGGCGTAACCGAATATTACCATGGTGTAAGACCATCCGCCATCATGAAGGCTTGTCAACAAATACGCCAAAGTTGTCACGAGACACGTCAAAGCAAATGGACTTAAGCGCCGATATCTGACAAGCATTCTAATAGCGGCTATAATTATCCACAAATCAAACAACGCGTAAAAAATACCGCCCTTGTAAACAGCGTTGGAAAAACCTATATGTAATGCATTCAGAAAGCGCAGTGAAGTGGTAAAATAACAGCCGGCGCCCTGCCCCAAAATAATCTCGTCGGGCTCCGCTTCCAAATAATAAACACGGCTCTCCTCCACACGGCTGTCTTCTGACGTGTCTATTTCCTCAAATCTTCCCATAACTGAATCGTATACTTTATCAAGATACGGGACTTTACCAACTATATTAAGCGCAACTGCAGCGACTGCAAGCGTCAGAACAACAGTCAGTATCCTTGTAGATATCCTCGCGAACCTCGTCTTGAATCTTACCGGTTTTATAAACGCAAGAAGAAAATATATAAACACACCCTCAAGAAGGGGCCCGCGCTTCTGGAAAAGAAGAGCGAGCAACATATTGAGCCCAAACGAAGTATACGCTATTATTCTGTATTTTCCGGTCACACGGGAATATGAAAATAAATAAGTACTGAAAGCCTGTGCGGGCCACCACAGAAAATATGCCATGGTCCACATATTGTCGCCTCTTGTAGCGATCCTCGTGATATCAAAATTATAGCTGACAATCGCAAAAACAGCACAAATCACAGACGCAACGCCTAAAACAACCATCATTTTATGATAGTATCTTACCCCGCGCCTGTTTGCGAACATTGCCCCTGTGATAAAAAGAACGATATAAGCGAGGTCTTGAAAAACAAAATAATTTGTATTTGCGGTCTTTAATGAAAATATATCCGTTCGAAGCGCGCCTATAAGCACCATATACAACGCGAGAAGCAACCAAATATAAAAAGCCCGGTTCTCGCTAAGCCGCGTAGAGGTTTTTATGATAAACAAAAGCGCGGCAAACCCGGCAAGCCCAAAGGACAAAAGTATAATAAAGAGATAAACTGAAGCAGGAAGGACAGATTGAAAAAAAGAAAAAAACCTCAATCCGGCAGAAATCACCAGACATATATATATAAACAAATACTCATTATGCTTTTTCGGCACAGAGTCTGATTTTATATACCCCACCGAATATCTCTCCTTAATTTACTTATTATAAGTATACCATAGCGCCATACTTTTGTCAATACCATTCATATTGACCGCAATAACCAATCTTTGCTTTTTCGACTTTTTCCGCACAACCATGATGCTCAACTTCATCAAAAAGAATATCGACGGCTTCAAGTGTGGTTTTAGCTATATCCACATCAACTTCAAAAACCGGACGATAATATTTGGAATACGCAGAAACGCTCATAAGTTCTAATTTCTTTTCCGCGCATTTTTCTTTCCAGGAGTTCACCGCGGCAGAGAATGCAAGCGTTTCCTGATATGACAGATATCCGTTTTTCAATATAAATCTTATTCTCAAGTATGTACTCTGCCCTAGTTCGTTTTCTATCACAAATTTTCTGTCTCCGATATATCGACCTGTCCCGCCGTAGTTTATAAACATACGAAAACCTCCGTATCCCGTTTTTATTATTTTAACATATATTCACCAGAAAATAAAGGGCTTTTTTACGAATTCTTGACATAACACTTAAAGTCTGATATAATAAAACCCGATACGCCGTAAAAATTCAGAATATGTATAATAATCCTGATAATTATCGCGAACCGGGAAACCGAAACACCGCGGGAAAGGTCGTATATATATGAATGAATACAATGTCCTTGATATTATCTCAAAAAAACGTGACGGGAAAATCTTAAGCAAGGAAGAAATACGTTTTTTCATGGAAGGAGTCTCTTCGGAAAATATACCCGACTATCAGATATCCGCACTTCTTATGGCCGTTTATATAAACGGGATGACCGATGATGAGCTTTTTGAATTTACAATGGCTATGACCGAAAGCGGAGAAAAACTTGACCTTTCAGGGATCAAAGGTTTCAAAGCAGATAAGCACAGTACCGGAGGAGTGGGAGACAAAACAACACTTGTAGTTGCTCCTATTGTGGCGGCATGCGGCGTCAAGGTCGCAAAGATGTCCGGCAGAGGTCTGGGACATACCGGAGGAACAGTAGACAAGCTTGAGGCGATCCCGGGGATGAGGACATCTCCCGAAACAGATAATTTTATAGATATCGTAAACCGTGTGGGGATGTGCGTTATCGGTCAGACAGGAAGACTTGCTCCGGCAGATAAAAAATTATATGCTATACGGGACGTAACCGCAACGGTAAGCAGTATCCCTCTTATCGCATCAAGCATAATGAGCAAAAAAATAGCCGCAGGATCCGATTCGATACTTCTTGACGTAAAAGTCGGAAGCGGGGCGTTTATGAAAGACGTACAAACAGCCGAACTTCTTGCTGAAAAAATGATTTGTATCGGGAACAGGGCCGGGATAAAAACCGCTGCTGTTTTAAGTGACATGAACGAACCTCTCGGATATAAAATAGGTAACAGCCTTGAAGTGGAAGAGGCTATAAGTACGCTCAAATGCGAAGGGCCCGAAGATCTTACGAATCTGGCACTTTATCTTGCGTCAAATATGCTGTATATGTCACAGGTCGGAACTATAGAAGAATGTGGTGATAAAGCCGCACAGGCGCTTGGGAGCGGCGCTGCTCTTGAAGTATTCAGGAATTTTATCGATGCCCAGGGCGGGGATACGGCAGTAATAGAACATCCTGAAATATTCCCGATAGCAAAATTTGCGCTTGATGTATTCGCTTCTGAAAGCGGATATATAGAAAAAACCGATACCGAAAAAATAGGGAATGTCTCTGTAGAACTCGGAGCGGGGAGACTGAGAAAAGAAGATAAGATAGATATATCCGCCGGCATTGTTCTTACAAAGAAAACAGGGGATTTTGTTGAATCCGGAGAACGAATAGCAACGCTGTATACAAACGACGAACATAAGCTTATATCAGCTGAAAAACTCTTTATGGACGCGCTGTCTTTTTCGGATAATAAACCGGAAAAGAAAAATATTATCATAAAAACAATCGGACTTTTTGAATAAATGTAAAAAGGATTGGTAAAAAAACATTAAAAAAACGCCCTGAATACCGGATCCAAAACCGTAATTCAGGGTATTTATATCCTGTTTTCGCTTTTTCCACACACATATAAATACACAAGGTGAATATAATATTTTGTTATCCCATAGAAAACCGATCCTACAAATAATGAAAATAATGATTTTTATAAAAGATAAAATACAAGTTCAGGAATATTTTCTTGATTTTCAGATGTTTTTATGGTATAATTCCAGGAACAGATAAAAAACGGAGATGCATATAATGAAGCACACATACAAAACACACGGAACATGTTCCACAAAAATAGAATTTGAACTTGATAAAGACATCGTCAAAAACGTTGTATACACCGGAGGATGCAGCGGGAATCTACAAGCAATACCGAGACTTGTTGAAGGACTGACGGTTTCTCAGGTAATCGAGAAATGCGGAGGTATAAAATGCGGATATAAAAACACATCATGCGCCGACCAGCTTGCCACGGCGGTACGGATTGCGTATGAACAGGAAAATGAAAAAAATATTACTTGATACCGATATCGGATGCGATATAGACGATGCACTTGCCCTTACATATCTTCTTAAAAACCCCGAATGCGAACTTCTGGGAATAACGACCGTTTCAGGAGATGTACAGCTGCGAGCGAAAATATGTTCAATGATCTGCCGTCACGAGAATAATACAGTGTCTATCCGTACAGGGGAAAAGACATCATTGAAAAATATCCGTGAGGCGGAATTCCCTCAACAAAGCGAACGCCTTTGTATGTACCCGCATAATACTGAATTTGAGGGAGACGCGGTAGGATTCATGAAAGATATAATAGAAAAAAATCCCGGGCAAGTTACTCTGCTTGCAATAGGTCCGCTGACAAACATAGCAAAATTATTTATAAAACATCCTGATACTGCCCGTAAACTTGAGCAAATATACATTATGGGCGGAAAATTTTTCGGGGAAGAAACACTTGAATGGAATATAAAATTTGACCCGCACGCCGCAAAAATTGTTTTTGAGACTGCTGTAAAAAAGCTTACGATTATCGGTCTCGATGTTACTCTTTCTTTTTTTCTTACGCGCGATGAAATATATAAAAAAATCGTAAACGCGCCCATACTGAAACAATTAAGCAGAGATTGGTTTAATAACATATCAGACAAAATATATTTTCATGATCCGCTTACTACAGCTCTTATATTTAACGAAAATCTTTGCGACTGCATTACAGGGACAGCGTATATCAACATGGATACGTTCTGTACGGTGTTTAAGCCCGGGACAGGTGTACACCACATAGCAGCTAATGTAAATATAAAAAACTTTTATTCGTCATTTTTCGACATAATCAACCGCTGAATATTTTTATTTATCGAGGAGACAAAGCTATGCCCTCATCAATGATACATCTGGCATTAGGCATGGAAATAGACCCCCATGCCCCCACCATTTTTTATATAGGCTGTCTTGCTCCTGACTGCATTGAAGAAAGAGCATTCAAAGACCGTCATCATTTCCGGAACTGCTCAGACAGAGAACTGTCCCTGAATATGTTCGGGAAAAGTCTTGACTTGTCCGATCCGTTTCAATATGCGGTTTTGCTACACTTGTACGCTGATATGAAGTGGGATGAAAGTACCTCTACAGAATTCAGAAAAGATTTTTATAAGGACAATATTTTCGCATTCCGCGAATATCGCAAAGAAATAGGCATAATCGGAAATCATCTTTATCATACCATGCCGTGGGCTCCTAGCCTGTGGAAAGATATGAGTGCTTTCCCGGTTGAAAAGATCCCGAATATACATGATTTCCCTCCGGAAGAGATACATACGTTCATTACAAGACAAGGC
>CALWNV010000062.1 GCA_944382895.1 uncultured Clostridia bacterium
AACCGAGCTGGTTCTCACTGTATCCGGGCACAGCCACCCATTTTTCCGCCTGCGTCACAGCCTCGGCCTCAGAGTATCCCTGTTCCATGTATTCCTCGATTCTCGCATCATACAGCCTTTGCTGTTTTTCCATTGTGCGGTATCCGGACACTATTTCGGGAATCTGTCCCGAATTGGATTCCTTTGCCGCTTGCAGCATTTCCATAAGTGGCTCGTAAATACGCTCGTCGACTTCCTCTCCTCCGGGGACCTCAGCAAGCACGGCTTCATAATCCTCGGGAAGAGGGTTTTCGCTGTTTACAAGCGTAAGATACCATGGTTTCTCGGCAGCAGGCGGCTCAGTCACCGGCGGGATTTCTTCCTCATCGGTGATCTCATCGTCTTCCGAAACGGTCTCCCCTGCCGGATCCTCCGCCGGAGCTCCCGCGTATATCTGCTCACCTGTCTCGCTTCTTTGAGAGCATTTAGATATTACCAAACAAATGACAAGAACTATAACCGCAAAAAACAATACAAGCCCGGCAAGCCTCACTATCCGTCTGTTTCGTCTGCGCCTGCGTTTTTGCGCATTCCGCATATTCTGTTTATGTATATACCAAAACTCACTTTAATATAAATATTTTTTTCCAGGCTCGTTATAACAGCTTTTGTAAATCCGAAAGTTTTTCTTTGTCACATTCGGGTATATCCTTCATAGGGAAATCAATACCCTCGTTTTCATATTTTTCGGCGCACAGTTTCCTGAACGGCAGCAATTCGATCTTCTCAAGGTTTCCGTATCGCCGCGCCTCTTGACCGAGTGAGATGACAGATGCATTATCATCATTGAGTCCGGGGACGATGACTTGACGTATCCATAAAGGGATACCGAGCTTTTCCGTTACCGAAAGGAAGTCATATACGCAGGAAAGCTCTCCGCCCGTCAAAGCGCGGAACTTTTCAGGATCGGTCGCTTTGATATCGCATATCACAAGATCCGTATATCTCAAGACTTCTTCCGCGTGACGCGCATCACACACGCCGGAAGTATCAACAGCAGTATGTATCCCCTTTTCTTTCAGCCTGCGAAAAAATTCCGTGACAAACCGCCATTGCAAGAGAGGTTCGCCGCCTGAAGCTGTCACACCGCCGTTTTTTATATACGGAACAAGCCTGTCTATCTTCTCAACAAGCGCCTCGGCGGAAATCTCATATCCGCCGTCTGCCGCCCATGTTTCCGGATTATGGCAATATTTACACCTTAAATTACATCCCTGAAAAAACACAACGCATCTCAGGCCGGGTCCGTCGACCGCGCCCAAGCTCTGGAACCCGCTTATCCGTCCCGTCATTTTACAGCGCGTTATGGAACGTACGGGATATTACTTCCTTCTGCTGTTCCCGTGAAAGCTTATTGAAATTGACCGCGTAACCGGACACGCGTATAGTAAGATTCGGATATTTTTCGGGATTTTCCATCGCGTCGATCAGGGTTTCCCGGTTCATGACATTTACATTGAGATGATGCGCTTTTTTCGAGAAATATCCGTCAAGCAAGGCAACAAGATTATCATATCGTTCGGATTCGGTCTTTCCCAAAGCGTCCGGAACAATCGAGAAGGTATTTGAAATGCCGTCCCTGCATATGTCGTAAGAAATTTTAGCCACAGAATTCAGAGACGCGAGAGCTCCGTTCTTCTCACGGTTATGCATCGGGTTCGCGCCGGGCGCGAACGGTTCGCCGGCTTTTCTTCCGTCCGGGGTGGAACCCGTCTTTTTCCCGTAAATAACGTTCGAGGTTATCGTAAGTACCGAAAGAGTATGCTCCGCGTTCCTGTATGTAGGATTCTTCTTAAGCTCCTCATAAAAAAGTCTTACCTGTTCTTTGGCGATATCATCCGCCCTGTCGTCGTCGTTTCCGTATGTCGGGAAGTCACCTTCAGTCTCAAAATCCGTTATTGTCCCTTCAGCGTTTCTGATTACCCTGACTTTCGCGTATTTTATGGCTGAAAGAGAGTCGGCAAGGACCGACAGCCCGGCGATACCGAACGCCATGAACCTGTGAACGTCCGTATCATGAAGCGCCATCTGAGTCTTTTCATAAGCATATTTATCATGCATATAATGAATGATATTCATGGCATTGACATATGTTCTGGCAAGCCATGGCCTGTAATGATCCATAAGCGCGGTAACTTTATCGTAATCAAGGATATCGCCCTGATAAGGCTCCGTCACAGGGGCGAGCTGCATTCCCGTTTTCTCATCCCGTCCGCCGTTCAGGCTCATCAAAAGCAGCTTCGCCAGATTTGCCCTCGCGCCGAAAAACTGCATATCCTTGCCTATGCGCATCGCCGAAACACAGCAGGCTATCCCGTAATCATCGCCGTAGACCGGGCGCATGATATCATCATTTTCATACTGTATATCATCAGTATTACATGATATCTCCGCGGCAAAACGTTTGAATCCGTAAGGCAGAGCCTCAGACCACAATACAGTCAGATTAGGCTCGGCGGATGTGCCGAGATTATACAGAGTATTGAGCATCCGGTATGTATTCTTCGTAACAAGCGTCCGCCCGTCTTCACCCATTCCGCCAAGAGCTTCCGTGATCCACATAGGATCCCCGGCAAACAGTTCATTGTATTCCGGGGTCCTGAGCTGACGCGCCAGTCTGAGTTTTATGACAAAATCATCCATGATCTCCTGCGCTTCGGATTCCGTCAGTATACCGTTGTTTATGTCGCGCTCAAAATATATGTCGAGGAATGTGGAGACCCTGCCGAGGGACATCGCCGCGCCGTTTTGTTCTTTTATAGCGCCCAGATATCCGAAATACAGCCATTGCACAGCCTCTTTTGCGTTTGACGCGGGCGCTGATATATCGATACCGTAAATCGCGGCCATCTCTTTGAGTTTACCGAGAAAATTTATCTGCTGAAAAAGCTCTTCGGACAATCGTATGGTATCCTGCAACATCACGCCCTCGCCGATACGTTTCTTATCTTTTTCTTTTTCGGCAATCAGATAATCTATTCCGTAAAGAGGTATACGTCGGTAATCGCCAATGATCCTGCCTCTCCCGTACGCGTCGGGAAGTCCGGTTATAATACCGCAATGTCTCGCTCTTTTTATCTCATCGGTATACACACGGTATACGCCGTCATTATGCGTGGTCCTGAACTCAAATTCCTGCTCGACTTTGTCGGAAAGCGTATATCCGTACGCTTTGCAGGCGTTTCTTGTCATTTTTATCCCGCCAAACGGATTAACGGCCCTGCGCAACGGTCTGTCGGTCTGGAGCCCGACAATGATCTCGTTTTCCCTGTCAAGATAACCGGCATTAAAACTTGTAAGTGATGAGACCGTGTTCGTGTCGATGTCGAGGACCCCGCCGAATTGTCTTTCAAGCTCAAGAAGGCGGTCAAGTTTCGCCGCGAGCTTTTTTGTACGGTCTGTCGGCCCGCAAAGGAAAGCAGAGCTGCCCTCGTAAGGTGTATAATTTTTCTGTATGAAATCCCTGACATTGATCTCTTGTTGCCAAACTCCCTGATTAAATCCGGTCCACTGTTCCATCTCAAACGCCTCCGTAAAAATTAAGATAAAAAAGATAAAACCGCATCTGTGTCAATTTGCTCTTAAAATAAAAAAGAGCAACATTGAAACAAATGTTGCCCAGACGGTCGGCTGTTACCGAAAATGATCCCACTGTGGTTATTTCCACATAAACCCGTCAGGAACCATTCCCGTAATGATTATAGCACACCTTCGTCCGTTTGTCAAGCGGCGGCGGTACGTCCGGAAAACAGATCCCCGTACTCATACCGCAGCCGGACAATGTATAAACTAAAATATCCTCAGGACTGAAAATCATTTATTGAAAAGCTGCATGAACTCAGCGCCCGTGATAGTCTCGTGCTCATAAAGATATTTTGCTATAAGATGAAGTTTCTCCTCATTTTGCTTAAGTATCGACAAGGCCTTTTCATATTGTCGGTTGACTATCTGCATTACTTTTTCGTCGATCTTTGCCTGAGTGACCGAGGAGCATGTACCTCTGACGTCACCACCTAAATACACGTTTGATGTCTCTTCAAAAGAAACAAACCCGAATTCATCGCTCATCCCCAGTTGCGATACCATGGATCTCGCTATTTTTGTCGCCTGCTCAATATCGTTTGACGCGCCGGTGGAAACCGAGTTGAAAACAAGCTGTTCGGCAGCCCTTCCCCCGGCAAATGTCGCGATCTTGTTAAGCAGCTCATCCTTAGACATAAGAAAATGGTCATTATCGTCCACCTGTAAAGTATAGCCGAGCGCTCCTGACGTTCTCGGGATAATGGTTATTTTCTGCACAGGCGCGGAATGTGTCTGCGAGGCAGCGACCAGCGCGTGGCCCACCTCATGATACGCGACGGTTTTCTTTTCCTCATCCGAAAGCACACGGCTTTTTTTCTGATATCCCGCAATAACCGTTTCCACACTTTCCTGAAAGTCTTCCTGGGTAGCGGCTTTCCGTCCGTTTCTGACAGCGCGTAAAGCCGCCTCATTGACTATATTCGCAAGTTCAGCGCCCGAAGCGCCCGCGGCCGTACGCGCGACTGCCTCAAAATCGATATTGCCGTCTGTTTTTATTTTTGCCGCGTGGACCATCAGAATATCCACCCTGCCCTGAAGATCCGGCAATTCCACCGGGATACGTCTGTCAAACCTGCCGGGTCTGAGCAACGCGGGATCAAGGCTGTCCGGGCGATTCGTCGCGGCAAGGACCACAACGCCTTTTGACGCGTCGAACCCGTCCATTTCGGTAAGGAGCTGGTTAAGCGTCTGCTCCCGCTCATCATTTCCGCCGAGCTGCCCGTCACGTTTTTTTCCTATCGTATCTATTTCATCAATAAAAATGATACACGGGGCTTTTTCATTTGCCTGTCTGAACAAATCTCTCACTTTCGCGGCGCCGCGGCCGACGAACATCTCGACAAACTCACTTCCGGCTATTGAGAAAAACGGGACATTCGCTTCCCCGGCAACGGCTTTCGCCAGCAAAGTCTTACCGGTTCCCGGAGGGCCGACAAGCAAAGCTCCTTTCGGAAGCTTAGCGCCGATCGAACGGTATTTTTCCGGATCATGGAGGAAATCGACTATCTCAAGCAAAAGTTCTTTCGCTTCCTCCTCACCCGCTACATCCGAAAACAATATACCGGTGGATGAGGGAACATACATCCTCGCTCCGGAATCCCCTCCGGCTCCGAACAGCATACCGCCGCCGCTGCTGCCGGCCATTTTTTTCATTTTCCGGTTGAGAAAATATCCTATGAGCAAAAACGGGAGCAGAGGCAGGATCCAGCCGACCAAAATAGAAGTAAGAAGCCCCGGATTCGTGTCTACACGGCTGAGAGATCCTCCGTTGTCATAAACACGCTGAACGAGATCAAGGTCAGTGTCTATCAGCACCGTCCTGTAAATATTCTCCTCGGCTTTATCGGTGAACGTGATCTCCGTTCCTTCTATCTGGACTTTGCCGATGTTTTGATCGTATGTCATCTGCATAAACTCGGTATAATCAACGGAAATTATCTTTTTTTGCGTAATCGCCGGGAAAAGCGTGGAATTTAACAACAGCAAAATCAAAAGAGTCAGTATCCCGTAAAAAATCAACGGTTTCTTTGACGGTTTCTGAACTTCCTGCATAACATTACCTCCTTCAAAAACAACAATATCATATATATCCACGGTCTGACCTGATACCGAAAACAAACAAGTTTATCATAAAGCTTAAATCAACGGCTTCCATGCTCCGCCGTTTTGTGAGCGTAAAGCATTTTTGAGCAGGCTCTTCTGTAAAGCAGCAGCGCGGCGATACACGAAAAGATCTCCGCGGCGAGGAAAGAAAACCATACTGCCGAAGGATCAATTAAGCCTGAAATCAGCGCGAAAGGGAAAAGGAACACGACCTGTCTCAAAAGCGAGACAATAAGGCTTGAGACAGCCGCGCCGAGAGCCTGCAGCGCGGCGCATAAAATAATTGAGACACCGGCGAAAACAAACGAGACAGAGATCGCCCTGAGCGCGGATATCCCCTCAGTTATTACCGACGCGTCGGCGTTGAACATACGCAACAGCCCCGAAGGGAAAGCGACAAATATCAATGTTCCCGCAGCCATGATAACAACAGCTATAAATACGGCAAATCTGACCACACCGGTTATCCGGCGGGTGTTACCCGCGCCGTAATTGAAGCTGACGATCGGGATTAAGGCGTTGTTCATGCCGTTTACCGGCATGAAAACAAAAGCCTGCAGCTTGAAATAAGCGCCCTGTATAAAAACTCCGGATGCGGTAAAAAACGGCAGGATATAATTCATGCCCATAGTCATGACCGTCGCGAGAGCCTGCACAAAAATCGCGGGGACACCTATCTTGAAAATATTTTTCGCGATATCGGCGGAAGGTCTGAACTTCTTAAATGACAGCCGGACGACCTTGTTGCGCCGGACCATCAGTATCCCCGCTACGGCTCCGATTATCTGTCCGATGACTGTCGCCAGCGCGGCGCCGGCCGCTTCCAGCCTCGGGAACGGGCCTATGCCGAAAATAAGAAGCGGATCCAATATCAGATTGATCACGGCGCCCAAAGACTGTATGATCATCGGTCTGACCGTGTCCCCGGTAGCCTGAAGAGTGCGCTCCGAAGCGAACTGCAAACATAATCCTACAGAGCCTACCGTCACAATAGCAAGATATTGAGCGCCGTATTCCACTGTTTGGGCATCAGCGGAGAATATATGTAAAAACGGACGAGAGAACAACGCTCCCGTTATCGCGAAGACCAGCCAGCATATAAAATATATAAAATATCCGTTTGATGTCGTCTTTACGGCTTTTTCCTCTTCACGCATACCAAGATATCTTGACAGCAGCGCGTTGAACCCCACGCCTGTCCCGACACATACCGCTATCATAAGCACCTGGACAGGGAAAACGAGAGAAAGCGCTACAAACCCGGACTCTCCGAGCCGCGCGACAAAGAGGCTGTCCACAAGATTATATAAAGCCTGGACAAGCATTGAAAGCGCCATCGGCCACGCCATATTCAGAAGAAGCCTGCGTACCGGCATGACAGCCATTTTATTTTCCTTCAAAACAAACCCTCCGGAACCGTTTTATATATCTGTAAAATCCGCTGTGGGAAAAGTACGGTGACATATTTCCGCGGATAATATAAGAAAACAATCTTATTTTTTATTAAAACAGGATATCCAGAGTCTCTGACAGGCTCTGACATCGGTACGTCACACGTAACAAAAATACCGTACCGTGCCCCGGTATGGTCCCGAAAAAATTCTGTAACATGCCGTTTTTACAAATAAAAAATACTTCAATAAATATCATACCGAACTTATGAGATTATACCATGTCCCTCTCTTTTTTTCAAGCAAAGACATAAAAAAATCAAATACTTTTATGCTCTTTATTACACAATATATCACATAAACCCATTCAACCCCGAATCATGGGACCTCCGCAGCATTTATGTCCCGCATGGTTTTTTATTGACAATATGAACGCTTCTGACAAAACGAAAGCAAGTCCGCCGAAAGAAATCGGCGGACTTGGCCTGCGTCTGTAGCTGTCAAGACGATCTATAACGGAAAGCACCCTGTCCCGCGTAATACAGCCTGCAGAAAGCGAAAATATCCGGATATCAGAAACCACGGGCAAATCATAACTCCCCTCCGGAACAAACGTAAAATCATCTGTCTCTGAAACAATGCCCGGAAAACATCCGAATATATCGCCGTAAAAGAAAACGCGTAAAAATATATACTGTAAAAAACAGCGGTCATGACCGCAAAAAAACATTCTGGCTGATATACCAACGGACAAAAGCGTTTCACTCTATTATTATCTCGCCATATTTTTCCTCATACTTCTCAATTGCGTCCCTTATAAGAACAAGTATCTCACTGTTCGCGCTTCTGCCCTCATAATCAGCAATAACATGCAGTTTATCGAGCATTTTATTATCTATCCTTATAGACAAACTTTTGATAGCCATACCGAAACTCCAAAATATTTTTATTACCTTCAACTTATTATATGTTTATTTTATATCCATATTATGTTATAATGAGAAATATAGATATAAAATATATCTAAAATATGTTCAACGAGGTGTATATAATGAAAGCGGCGATAATAGGGTCAAGAGGCCTGACAGTAAAAGACCTTGGCCGATATTTACCCGAAAATGTAACGGAGATCGTTTCCGGAGGCGCGAGAGGTATAGATACCTGCGCGAAACAATACGCGTATGAAAAAGAGATAAAACTTACCGAGTTTTTACCCGAATACGATAAATACGGGAAAAGCGCTCCGCTTAAACGCAATCTGCAGATAATAGAATACGCGGACGAGGTATTTGCTTTCTGGGACGGACGGTCAAGAGGGACAAAACATGTGATAGACAACTGCAAAAGAAAAAACAAAAAGGTGACGGTATTTATAAACATACCCGTCACCAAAAGCCACTAAAAAAGTTGCGGAAAAACATCATAAATATTCAGTTGTCTTTACCCGCACAGATATTTTTCAGCCTGTAAATTAAACATTATATAACCATCAATATTATAAATCTCTTCCGATTTCAGCAAAGCTTCATACAACTCTTTTACAATCTCGGCGCAGATATCTTCCGCCTCATCATAAGAGAAAGAGTTTTTTACCGCAAATCCGTATATTTTAGGAAGATACCCGATTAAAATTTCATCTGCTTTTTGTTTATCCATACTTTCTTTCTCCGGTACCGTTTGATTATATAGTGTAAAAAAAACCGTAAAGGTTGGCAGTGTAAAAAATATTTTTTCAATATATAATTTTTATTATCCGATTATATCATATATTGTATCCCTTTTCAAACTCCCGAAAATCCCCCCGTAAAAATTTTAATAAAAACGAAAGCTTACGGGTAAATACACTTCCAAAACATCTGAAAAAATGATTCATGACCATATAAACGCTCAGGAAGTTATCAACGGACCGACTCTTTCAACACATTTATTATTATATTGGGATGATCGGGCGAATCTGCCCGCAAGGCTTTCTCCCTGACCGAAACACCGACCCAAACTTTCCCCACAGAGCAACACCGTTCCGTGAAACAACTTTATTTTTAACATTTATCGTAAAAAATACAGTTAACTGCGAAAATTACAGACTTGTGAACAAAAACCTCCTTTGATACCGACATCATACCAAAGGAGGTTTTTACTATGAATAAAACAATATTTGAACAAATGGGCGGCACATACACAATGCAGGGCGATTACCGTCTGCCAAATATAACCTTACCCGCCGAAGATGAACGTCCTATCGGCGTACTCGAAGGAATACACCGACTACGTCTGCGTGGATGCCCTCGGCAAGCTCTACGATCCCGACTTCGTCACCGGACACTTCGGGCAGCTTCTGAAAAAGCATAATTTGAAGAAAATACGCTTCCACGATCTTCGCCATTCCTGCGCCTCGGTGCTCCTCGCACAAGGGGTGCCAATGAAGCAGATCCAGGAATGGCTGGGACATAGCGATATGAGCACCACGGCGAATATTTACAGCCACCTCGATGCCGTGACCAAGGCGGACACCGGCGCGGCAATGAGTAAAGCGTTGGGGTGAGTCACAAACAAAACAAGACCGCTTCGATTGCTCGAAGCGGTCTTGTTTCTTATGAATTAAATTGCGTCACTATCGTAATTTAGTTGATTTTTGGCATCCCTATACATAAGAGTAACATATGTCATGTTCGATGTGTGTACGTAGGCAAGTCGTAGTATGGCAATCACAAAAACAAAATCTTTTGGGTACAAAGCACAGTATTCTTTTCTAAAACCGTCCTGCTGGATTTTTTCTACTTCATCAAGCAGTCCTACATGGCGCAGTTTTATAGCAGCGTTGCTAATGGCATCCTCTGTTAGCGAAGTGGCCTTTGAAAGCATTTGAGGCGAAAATGATGTTGCACTTTCTCCTTCCGAAATTAATTTTTCATAAATAGCTTTCAAAACCTTGCGAGCGTTTTTATCGCCTAAGACAGATAACAGTTCTCCTGCTTTGTCAAGATCAAAAAGCAGTGCGGAATCCGAACCGCCATAACTGCGGTCGACAAAAGAAAGGGCATCGGAAAGGAAAACAGAACTGTGTTCAGGCTCTCCTTCATCTATAACGTAAGCACATTTGGGCTGTGGGAAGTCAAAATCTATTTTTAATGATTCAATTCGTTTATTAAGTTTTTCTCTCGTTAAAACTTTTTTATCGCCATGATAAAATGTAAATTGAG
>CALWNV010000063.1 GCA_944382895.1 uncultured Clostridia bacterium
AATTTTTGATTTCAAATTCTTTAACGCTTTCACAGCCGAGGTCATCAAATGCAATTACTTTAGATGAAATAATAGCTGCCGCGGCGATAGCTCCGGCTCCGCCCAGTGCGCAGAGATAAACACCTTTGTTTCGTTTGCATGCGTCGATAACATCTGAGCATCGCTCACCTTTACCTATTGTCGCAAAAAGCCCCATATCCATAAGCGTGGGTGTGTACGGGTCCATCCTTGAAGAAGTTGTCGGCCCGCAAGCTCCGACAGGCGCGCCGTTTTTAGCGGGAGTAGGCCCGGCGTAGTAGATAAAAGCGTTTTTGAGCGGGAACGGAAGTTCTTTGCCATCCTTGATAAGCGCGGCGATCCTTTTATGCGCTGCGTCTCTTGCGGTGTATATTTTACCTGAAAGGCATACAACTGAAGAGACCGGTAATCTTCTTATCTCATCTGTCTGAGATGTGTTCAAATATATCATATGTTTTTAAGCGTCTTTCTTATACGGTCTATTTTTTCCAAAACGGACACCGCGCCCGGTCTGCGCTCAATCGTCCTTTTCAACGGTTCACGCTCTTTTTTTGCCGCATTGATAATTTCCGAAGCTCGTTTTGCCGCTTGCTGCTTTATTTTTTCAACTTCATCCTTTACTTCGTCAATGATTTTATCGATATTCCCAATTATTTCGTTATAAACTTCTTCATCATTGCGTAGTTTGGACACCTCATCCTGAAGTTCCGTTATGCGTGTTGTTTGAGATTTGATTATCTCGTCTTTTTCTTCAATTGTTTTTTCCCTGCATGCGATTGTTGCGTTTATATTTTTTATAGTTTCTTCCAGAGACTGTATCCTTTCTGAAAGCTCAGCCTGTTTTTCGATAAAGCTCTCTTCTTTTTCACGCCATTCCTTGTCTGTTTCTTTGATAAATTCCATTACCTGTTCTCTGTTATAGCCCCCGAAAGGGGTTTTTTTGAACAAACTGTCGCTCATGCGGACACCACCTAATTAAATATCTTCTTTAACCAAAACTCCTAAAATCTTTCTGAATACCTCAGTCGGATTTTCTTTGAATGTTCTGATACATGTTTCCGCTTGTGATTTTGTGGGGCATAAAAAAGAAACCTCAAACAGTTTTGAATCACCGTCAAGAAGTACCAATTTTGTAAGAAAGTCGTTTCCGGTTTCCGTTACGGTTGTTTCGGTACTGAGACCAATGCGAAGTTCCGCAAGCTTGATTGTTGTTGCCGCCGCTATTTTTTTTCTGAGTGATAATGGCGCGCTGTTTTCCAGTTCATCTATTATTATTTCTCCCGTATCTGAAATTTTACAGAAATCACCGACAGAAACAATGTGTTTTTGTTCGATAAGTTCATTTACACAGCGTTGGACATCCAGACAGTTTATATCACATGAGTCTGCCGGAATATCGGTCAGAACCGTTAGCGGAAGCGGAGCTTTTGCTGCTCTGAAAACGAGAAGTATAAGGATTTTCAGTTGCTGGTCAGGAAGAATATTTGCCATGATAACTTTCCTCTACTATAATAGCATATTTATTTTCAAAATGCAATAGCGGACTGTGCTGCTTTATTATGCGGTTTCTATGTTTGCATCCGCCTGGAGATTTAACTTCTCGACCGCTGTTTCACGCATTTTGTATTTAAGTATTTTACCCGCGGCGTTCATCGGAAATGAATCTACAAAGTCTACATATCTCGGAGTTTTATGTTTCGCAAGGTTTTCTCGGCAAAAAGTTTTGAGCTCATCTTCTGTAAGCTTTGACCCTTCTTTGACAATAACGCATGCCATGATCTCTTCACCGTACTGTTTATCGGGAACACCGATGACCTGAACATCTTTCACAGCTGGATGCGTATAGATGAAATCTTCTATTTCTTTAGGATATATATTTTCCCCGCCTCTGATTATCATGTCTTTTATTCTACCGGTTATCTTATAATAACCTTCCGGTGTCCGTCTTGCGAGATCCCCCGTATGGAGCCAGCCGTTTTTATCTATTGCTGCCGCAGTCGCTTCCGGCATTTTATAATAACCTTTCATAATGTTGTATCCGCGCGCAACAAATTCTCCGTCAGTGTCATCAGGCAGATCCTTACCTGTTTCAGGGTCGACAATTTTACATTCAACACCGAAAATTTCCTTGCCGACAGTGGTTACCCGAAGTTCAAGTGAATCATCGGTCTTACTCATAGTACATGCGGGAGAGGCTTCCGTTTGTCCGTATGTGATGCATATTTCGGACATATGCATTTTATCAACGACATCACGCATTACTTTTATCGGGCAGGGCGAACCGGCCATTATACCTGTTCGCATATATGAGAAATCTGTTTTCGCAAAATCTTCATGTTCCAGCAGGGCAATAAACATGGTGGGGACTCCATGGAATGCGGTGATTTTTTCTTTATTTATGCAGTCAAGTGAAATTCTCGGAGAAAATGCCGGGATCGGGCTCATGGTAGTGCCGTGCGTCATTGATGCGGTCATAGCCAGGACCATTCCGAAACAGTGGAACATCGGAACCTGTATCATCATCCGATCCGCGGTTGAAAGATCCATACAGTCTCCAATGGCTTTACCGTTATTTACAACGTTATAATGAGTAAGCATGACTCCTTTCGGAAATCCTGTTGTACCTGATGTATATTGCATATTACACACATCATGCACATCAATAGATTTTGCAAGACGGTCCACCTCTTCCTGAGGTATATGTTCAGCCATCGCCATCGCTTCGTCCCAAGTATATGCACCCGGAGTTTCTGATTCGACAGTAATTATATTTTTGAGCACGGGAAGTTTTTTAGATTCAAGGCAACCTTTTTCACTCGATGCAAGCTCCGGGCAAAGCTCATTTATGATTTTTATATAGTCACTGTCTTTATATCCGGATACCATAACAAGTGTGTGTGTATCCGATTGCTTGAGCAGATACTGTGCCTCATGTATCTTATAAGCAGTATTGACCGTTACAAGCACAGCGCCTATTTTCACAGTCGCCCAGAATGTAATATACCATTGAGGGACATTAGTTGCCCAGATAGCCACATGGTCACCTTTTTTTACGCCCATTGCGAGAAGAGCTCTTGCAAAAGTATTGACATCGTTACGAAACTCGGGGTATGTTCGGGTATAATCATGTGTTGTATAACGGAACGCGTATTGATCGGGAAAATTTTCGCACATAATATCGAGAACTTCTGGGAACGTGTGATTGATAAGGTGATTCTTTTCCCATACATATTTTCCCGTTCCAAGATTGTTGTCCTGCAATTTTGGCGCGTAGCCCTCAACGATCTCATGCATATATGATGAAAAATGAGGGAAGACAACGCCGCAATCCTCAATGTTTGATGCCCAACGTTTTACCCATTCCAGAGAAATATACCCGTTGTATTTGATGGATTTAAGCGCATCCATTATTTCAGTGACCGGTAAAGTTCCTTCACCGATCATTCGATATTCGATTGTCCCGTCTTTATTTACAATACTGTCTTTTATGTGAGTGTATTTTATATATTTACCAAGATTGGCGACAGTCTGGGCAGGGGACTCGTTCATATATCTGTATGGGTGCTGCATATCCCAGAGCGCTGCGACAGAGGGACTTCCGACGCGGTCAAGGAGTTTGCAGAGACGCTTTGTATCAGAATATACACCATTTGTCTCAACAAGAAGTGTGACGCCTGTTCCGTCGGAAATTTTCGCAAGCTCACAAAGGGTTTCATATATATGATTGTCATCGACTTCGTCTTCCGGTTCGGGGTTTTTGTCGGCAAGTATTCTTATATATGGTGTATTAAGCTTTTTCGCAAGATTAATATAAGCTGATATCTCAGCCGCATTTTCAACTTTTTTATCAGGGTATTTCAGACAGCAGCCCGATGATAAACATGGAATTTCAAGGTTAAGTCGTCGTAAAGTTTTGACAGTCGTATCTATCTGTCCTTCGGTGAAAGGACGTGCGTTAACAGCAAAAATATCTTCGCCGAGACCGCGTATTTCGATTCCGTCATAGCCGAAATCTTTTGCAACCGAGTAAATATCGCTCCATGAAAAATCAGGGCAGCCTAAAGTAGAAAATGCTAATTTCATAAATAAATTCCTCTTATTTTAGATTTTGTTTTAAGTAGTTTTCTGATGATTTTCTAAGATTTTGAATCGCTTCATTTGCTGATCCAAAATTCGGTTTCACGAGAATTTTTTCAGTTAATTCATCCCGGACAATCCTGTCTTTCAGGAATGTCCATGTAAGAAGGTCTTCAATTCTCGCGTTCGTGTTTTTGTTGGGTAATAATGTCGCGAACTCTTTTTCAAAAAGTATCGAAAACAAAGTTGCGTGAAATGATGCCGATAGAACAAAATCTGCGTTTGCGATATAGCTTAACACTTCATCCGGTCCGAGATCTTTACGGAAAACATCACAATAACATTTTTTCCGCATTCCGGAACAAAGAACTATTTTATAGCCTTTTTCGGAGAGAAACCTGACAGCTTTATCAAGAAGTTCCGACGCGGGAACAAGATATACAAACGCGTATTTTTCTTTCAGTGGTCTGTCAGATACAAATCTCGAATAATCTTCACGTGTTAAAAGCAGTACGGGGTCACATACCCATTCCGAATCAAGTCCAACTGATGCAAGCATAGACACGGAGGATGTTTCCCTGACAGATATTTTCTCAAAATCATGAATTTTTTCTTTAAGAGAAATTAGGTCTTCTTTTGAAAAATTATCTCTTCCTAAACTTGTCCCGAAAGATATTTTTTTACCTTTGCAGAAAGTAAGTTTGAACGCGTCGTCATTACCGCAAGGATAATGATTGTTCCAAAGCTGATCTCCTCCCGCTATATACACATCGGCTTCAGGCGGGTTTTGGTTTAATTCTTCCAAAGAAAGATATTCGTGTTTTGTAAGAGGAATATTTTCTCTCACAAAGGTATCAAATTTCTTTCTGCGTGATTGTAGTGCGGAATAATTAAGATAACCGAGTAAACGGGACCTGAGCGCCGACTTTCTGAAATATGAAGGCATATAATCAATGATTTCGGCGTTATATCCGTTTCTGTTAAGATATTCACAAAGCCCGTACGCCTGAAAAACAGACCCGAAATTATTTATTTTGTGTATAGTGATGATTTGTATCTTCATTATTTTGTACCGAAAATTCTGTCTCCCGCATCTCCGAGGCCCGGAACAATATATCCGTGTTCATTTAAGCATTGGTCGAGAGCCGCGCAATATACCTCAACATCCGGATGATCTTCATTGAGCCGTTTGACTCCTTCGGGCGCGGCTATGATATGAACGCTTTTTATTTTCTTTACACCGTAGTTTTTCAAAAACTGTATCGCTGCTGAAGCTGAGCCTCCGGTTGCAAGCATTGGGTCGACGAGAATAACATCGCGTTCGCTTATATCTGAAGGAAGTTTGCAATAATATTCAACGGGATTAAGTGTTTCAGGATCGCGGTATAGGCCGATATGACCTATTTTTATTGAGGGTATAAGGGTCTGAATTCCGTCAACCATTCCGAGGCCTGCTCTAAGTATAGGGATAACGGCCATTTTTTTACCGGCGATGACCTTCGCTTTGGTTGTGCATATAGGTGTTGTGATCTCAATTTCCTCAAGAGGGAGATCTCGTGTAACCTCATAGCACATGAGCATAGATATCTCATTCGCAAGCTGTCTGAAATCTTTTGAACCTGTTTCAATACTGCGCATCAGGGAAACTTTATGCTGTATCAGCGGATGGTTTGTAAAATTGACCTTCATTGTAAAAACTCCTTATATATAATTTATTCAAACATATCAATACGTCGCTGATGTTTTCCGCCTTCAAAATCTGTTTTTATAAAAACATCTACAAGCTCACAAGCCAAACCTTCACCTATGACTCTCGCGCCTAAACATAAAACGTTGGCGTCATTATGCATCCGTGTAAATTTTGCGCTGAAATAATCGCTGCATGCCGCCGCACGTATGCCTTTTTGTTTATTTGCTACCATGCTCATTCCTATACCGGTTCCGCAAACAAGTATTCCTTTTTCACATTTACCGCTTTGTACAGCTTGACAAAGTTTTTTCGCGAAAACAGGATAATCACAGGATTCGGTACTGTTTGTCCCGAAATCTTCAACAGCAAATCCGTTATCGATTAGATATGCTTTTATCTTTTCTTTAAGTTCATAACCTGCGTGGTCAGATGCAACAGCTATCATATCTGATTCTCCTTTTTTTCAAATCTTTCCCTTTCAGCCTGTGGTGCTCGCAGATAAAAGGGCACAAGTTTTTTATGATTTACTGAAATCCCTCCGCCGGATTCAACGATCTGAATTATGTTTTCTGCATTGACATATCTTTTCTCCTGAGAAGAAACGAGAATGTTTATACCATGAAACATCTCCGATGCGTCACCAACAATCAGTGTGTTTTCATCAAGTTCGTGCAGCAGTTCGTTTTTGTCTATGCGTCTGTCAGAGGTAAGCCTTAACAAAGTGCCGTCTTCGGATGTAAACAGTGCGTTATATAACTGGTTTCGTCTTGCGTCCATAACAGCACATATTTTGCCTTTATGATATATCCCGTTATATGCCGCCGCCTCAAGTGAGGATACCGCGACGCATTCTATATTTTTCGGGTAAGCGAGTCCTTTTGCTGTGGCAACACCTATTTTTATTCCGGTAAATGAACCAGGACCTGTCGTTACGGCGATCTTGTCCAGATCGCCGATATCTGTCCCGGCCAAAGCCAGAACCTGCTCAACAGCGCATAAAAGCGTTTGGGAATGAGTAAGACCGTTGTTTATATATTGGGCCGCGATTATTTTCCCGTCAATACCTATCGCGGCTGAACATGAAACGGAGGAAGAATCCATGGCAAGAATTTTACTCAATTGTTATTATCCTTTCTTCAGGTGTGGAGCCGTATTCAAACTTTATCTGTATAGCCTCGGGGAAATATTCCTTTGCGATACCGCTCCATTCGACTATAGTTATATTGTCTTTGCCGCAGTCTTCAAAAAAACCTGTCGAATAAAGATCGTCACAGTCTTGTATCCTGTAAAGGTCATAGTGTAAGATGGGTATTCCCAAGTTGTATATATGACACAACGCAAATGTAGGGGAGGTGACCTCACCTTTATATCCAAGCCCTGACAAAAGACCTTTGGCAAATGCAGTTTTACCGGAACCCATTTCTCCGTCCAGAAATATAATTGTACCTTTATCCAGTTTACCGGCAAAATCTTTTGCGAATTCAAAAGTCTCTTTTTCGCTTTTACTTATAAATTTCATGTAATATCCAGCAACCAATTATGAAAAATCATTATTCCCACTCAATTGTTCCGGTCGGTTTAGGCGTAAAATCATACAATACTCTGTTAACGCCTTTGACTTCATTCGTTATACGCATAGTAATTTTCTGGATCAGATCAAAAGGTATATCCGCTACGGTCGCTGTCATGGCGTCAATTGTATTAACAGCACGTATTATAACGGGCCATTCATCCGCGCGTTTACCGTCGCGCACACCAACAGATTTGATATCTGGAACAATTGTGAAATACTGCCATACTTTCCCTTCAAGGCCAGCAAGAGAAAATTCTTCACGAAGGATTGCGTCCGAGTGTCGGACGGCTTCAAGCCTGTCTTTTGTGATCGCTCCTAAACAACGCACTCCGAGCCCTGGGCCGGGGAAAGGCTGCCTATATACCATATTGTCCGGCAATCCGAGAGCGGAACCACATGCGCGGACCTCATCCTTAAACAGCATACTGAGGGGCTCTACAAGTTCAAAATCAAGATCATCAGGAAGCCCCCCGACATTATGATGTGATTTTACGGTTTTAACAGTTTTAGTACCGCTTTCGATTATATCAGGATAAATTGTTCCTTGGCCGAGGAACTTTATTCCGTCAAGTTTGCGGGCTTCTTCTTCAAATACACGAATAAATTCTGCGCCTATAATTTTACGTTTTTTTTCAGGGTCGGATATATTTTCAAGTTTAGTTAAAAACCTTTCCGAAGCGTCGACATATATAAGATTGGCGTTCATACGGTTTCTGAAAACTTCAACAACTTGTTCCGGTTCTCCTTGTCGCAATAAACCGTGATTTACGTGCACACAAGTAAGCTGCTCGCCAATAGCTTTAATAAGCAACGCCGCTACAACAGAAGAATCAACGCCTCCTGATAATGCAAGCAGGACTTTCCCGGAGCCGACCTGAGCGCGGATTTTTTCTATTTGGTCAGATATAAAGTTTTCCATGTTCCAATTTGGCTCAGCTTTACATTTATCAAAAATAAATTCGGATATTTTTTTTCTGCGCAGTTCTGCCGATGAAGGCCATTTTTCCGCGCCGTTATGATCTGAATCCAATATAGGTATTCCGCAATTCCTGATCTCCGGCAAAACATCGATGCGTTCACCGCTTACGATTCGATTCGGACCTCCGTTGAGAATAATCCCCTTGACATTAGGCAGCGAGTTTATCTGTGCAGCGGTGATATCATGAGGATGAATCTCACTGTAAACACCGAGCGAACGAATCTCACGTGCGATCACTGTGTTTTCCTCACTCCCGAGATCAAGAACCACGATCATATCCTGTTTCATGTTTTCCCTCCGTATGTTGAATTAGTATAGTTTTATTCGGCAATGTGATGCTAAATATATTAAAGAAAGTTATTTTCTTTCATCCATTTTTCGCATAGCAGTGTCCATGCGGATGCGGTTTTCTCATCGGTTTTGGCAAGACTGAGCCCGTGCGAACCTTTATCAAAGATATGCAGTTCATGCGTAATACCGTTTTTTGCAAGCGATTGTGAAAACAACAGTACGTTGTTTACCGGAACGAGCTGATCCTCAAACGTGTGCCATATAAAACATGGGGGAGTTTTTTCTGTAACTTGAGTTTCGCAGGAATACAGATCCAGTTCTTCTTCGGACGGATTATTTCCAAGAAGCGCGATTCTCGAACCATCGTGACCGAATTCTTTCATTGTTATGACAGGGTAACAAAGTATCCCGAAATCAGGTCGGCAGCTTTGATTGTCTATTTCGTCTTCACTTACACCTACATAATTTACCCGTGTCATCGCGCACGCTGCAAGATGGCCTCCTGCAGAAAATCCTAAAACGCCAATCTTGTCGGGGTTGACTCCAAAATCGGAAGATTTACTTCTTACGAATCGTATCGCGCGTTGTAAGTCCATTAGCGGAACAGGAGCTTTATAAGGGGAAACTCTGTAGTCAAGAACAAAAGCAGAACAGCCTATTGAATTTAACCAGGGCGCTACATCCAACCCCTCGTAGTCATATGCTTTGCCGGTATATCCTCCTCCGGGACAAACAATAATACAGGAATTATTTTCCCCTTTAAGTAAAAACGGGGTCAAAAATGGTTCAGGCTGTAAAAAATCTTTATTGAATTGGGGGGGGGTCTCCCATATTTTGAGATTCATTTTTATCAGGCCTTTTTTTAAGTTTTTTTGTTGTCATTATATATATCCAGAACCCTATGGAAAGAAGCACAAGTATGCCGACAGCTAAAAGAAAAGGTTTTGCCGATTCAAGTGTATATTCTGAAAAAGACCCCTTTGCCATAAGTCTTCCGTAAGCAGTATTTTCGTTAAGCACTGAGTCAAAAGTAAGTAGAACGGTTATCGTGAGGTCGTCAGGATATGATCCGTCATCGTTTTTGAAAGATATGATTTTTTCAATCAGTTCGTTTGTTGTAGACGAATCCCCGCAAGCGGTGAGCCCTAAAACTTTATAGCAGATATCTTTCAGTTGTGTAAATTCGGTGTTCCTAAGATATTCGCAAGCTGCTTGCATTGCGGCAGAAGCCTTGGAGTCTTGTGAGAATTTATTTAAGATAATAATGGCTTTTGCTGTTTTTTCCGCATCACCGAAACTTCCGTCAGTTTTTTTTAAGGAAAGCA
>CALWNV010000064.1 GCA_944382895.1 uncultured Clostridia bacterium
TTTTATGTTTCTGTAATACTCCATGAGATCTTTAGAATATTTATTGATCATATCCTGCAATGATTTATTTTCTTCCATATCTTCCTCCTGAAAATATTATTAGTTTTTTTTGAGAGAGTCGATATCCCGTGATTAACGCTGTTTTTTACCTACAATAAATCGTACATTATATTCATGTAATATTTTTGCGGACGATGGTCATTGAATGAGATGACCCCGGGCAGCCTTGGCGCTCCGATTCTGAATACAGTCCCTACATGCCTGTATCCCATAATAAATAACGGTATCTTTGTAACGATGTCATTCCCGTTTTCAATACGTAAAGTTTTGAAAACTCTTTTTTTATATGATTTTTTAAACGCCGAATTTCCGACGCGCGGGCAACCGAATACAATTACTTCGTAGTCCTTGCCGGGGAAATTATAACTTAAATCAAGCCCGCACAACAAAGCGAGAGCTGCGCCTTGAGAATGTCCTGATATTTTTATTTCTGAGATTTTGTCTGATATTTGAGAATGTATTTTATTTCTTACGTAAGGGGATTTATAGGCGTTGATAAATCCGCTGTGAACTTTTACTTTTGAATACGGATTCCCATACGGTATTACTTTTTTGCAGAACATAATATTGGTTCGTCGGTCTTTTTTTGAATTTGTTCCTCTGAATGTTATGTAAAGACAATTTTTTTTCTTTTCGTAAAAAGCATTGCAGATCGGAGTTTTGATCGCTTATAGCAAGCAGATCTTCTTTGCATAGAAAAGGTTGATTTTCTTGGTAGGCGATTCCTGAGAGCTCCATTGCTTTTTTATGATATCAGACGCATTGATAGCATATCACCTCGTAATATTATATGAGCTGAAAAATGATTATGTGATAACAGTGACAGTTTTTTTGTTTGACTTTTTGTTTATGAAATGTTATACTATAAAAAATAAGTGCAGGATGTGGTTTTATCATATATAATTGTATTGTATGGGATTTTAACGGTACGATAATTGACGATGTCAGAGTCGGAATGAAATGTGCTAATATCCTATTGGAAAAGCGTAATATGAAAACGCTCAATAGTATTGATGAGTATCATAAGGTTTTTGGGTTCCCGATAAAAGAATATTATCGTCGTCTCGGTTTTGATTTTGAAAAAGAATCATATGAGGATCTTGCAAATGAATGGGCGAAATATTACGATCGGTTTTCTGCGGATTGTATGCTTTGTGACGGAGTTTATGAAACAGTGTCGGATATTTCGGGTTTGGGGATAAAACAGGTTGTGATTTCAATGCAGGAAATATGCAGATTGAATCTTTTTCTTGAACGATTTGGTATAAGAAAATATTTTGATGAAGTAATAGGGCTTGATAATATTTATGCTGAAACTAAGATAAATATCGCAAAAAAATGGTTGGAACATTGCGGATGCGAATATAATATAATTTCTGTAGGTGATACCGAACATGATTTTTATATGGCAAAAGAACTTGGTATCGATTGTGTCCTTGTTTGTGGAGGGCATCAGGCGAAAGAAACTCTTTTGAAATGCGGGGGAGTAGTTATTGATAATATCAGCGACCTGATAAAACGTGATATTATATGATTTGCAAAGCATGTTAATTTTGAGTTGTTCCGTATTGACTTTTTTTGTATATGGATTTATAATATAAAAAACAGTATAGATAATATTTTCTTGTGAAGGTGGTATATGTATGCAGAATTTTGAGCTTTATAACCCGGTAAAAGTAGTGTTTGGTCCCGGAACGGCAAAAGACATCGGTAAATACGCGAAAACTCTCGGAAAAAAAGCACTTGTGGTTACATATGAGAACCCTACATTTTTCTCAGATTTATTGTTTCAGACAGAAAAAGCTCTTGCTGAAAATAACGTTGAGATGCTCGAGTTTTATAAAGTTCAGGCAAATCCGCTTGTCGGCCATATACGTGAGGCAATAGATATCTGCCGTAAAGAAAAAGTCGATGTCCTAATAGGAATAGGCGGCGGCAGCGTTATGGACAGTACAAAGATAATAGCCGCGGGAACTTTATATAATGATGATGTCTGGAAGATGTTTATTTCACGTCATGACATCGATATAGCGATCCCCCCGAAAGAAACGCTTCCGACAATCATGATGCCTACGCTCCCGGCTACATCTTCTGAGATGAATTGTATAGGAGTGGCGACCAATGAACAGACAAAAGAAAAAGCATATGTTTATGATCCTGTAATATATCCGAAGATATCCATAGTCGATCCCGAGCTAACTTGTTCTCTCCCTGCTTTTCAGACGGCGAGCGGTGCTTTGGATGCAATTTCACATGTTCTGGAAGCTTATCTCAACGGCGATCAGAATTCTCCTGTTCAGGATAGAACTCAGGAAGGTCTTGTTAGAGCGATTATTGATGAACTTCCTCTCGTTCTCAAGGATCCTTCAAATGTTGAACATCGTGCCAATATCCAATGGGCCGCGACGCTTTGTTGGAATGGTTGGCTTCAGGCTGGCTTAAACGCCCCGACTCCGATGCATCAGATGGGGCATGTTTTGTCAGCGCGATATAATGTTACGCACGGAGTGACCCTGGCGATATTCATGAATTCGTATTTTAAGTATACGGCAAATCTTAATGAAGAGCGCGCGGCTCGTTTTGCGTTGTTGGGAGAAAATGTTCTCGGAATATCCCGTGGAGGGCGTTCAGATCAAGATGTTGCAAACGAATTTGTTGACAGATTCCATGCATATATGAAATCCGTCGGGATTCCTACTACTCTTACAGAAGTAGGTGTTCCGGAAAAGGATTTTGATGCTATTGCGGATGATATAGTGAGACTCGGTTGTGATAAAAACGGAAATCTTCCGAGTATTCCGGCGATAGGAAGAGACGGGATCATGGAAATACTTAAAATGTCACTGTAAAGGGGCTTGCTGATGTCGATAATAACAGGTAGCAAAAAACATAGTTTTGTATGTACGGATACCGGGCCGCAAAAACTTTTTGAGTTTGACGAAAATGGGAATGTTATTTGGGAATTATCAATAGGTTGCTATGCTTTTGATATATGGCGTATGCCAGATGACAAGTTTTTGTTTTGTCATTACGGCTCCGAGCCTTCCGGAGTAAAAATAATTGACAGGGAAGGTCAGGTGTTGTTTTCTTATTGTACACAGCATGAGGTGTTCGGCTGCCAGCCGATTGAAAACGGGAATATTCTTGTAGGCGAGCTTCGCCAGAAACGGCTTGTGGAAGTTGACAGCACCGCAAAAATTGTCAGAGAAATCCCTGTTTTTTATGATAGGGAAGATATGCATGAGGTGATGCGTACACCTCGTAAATGCAGAAACGGAGAATACCTTGTTGCGCAACCAGGGCTTTGTATGATCATAAGATATAATGAAAAAGGTGATATTTTGCGTCGCTATCAGACTCATCCCGACAGCTTCGGTGTTATTGAGCGTGAAAACGGGAATATTCTTTATACATGCAAGTCCGGGCTTTATGAACTTGATACCGAAGGCAACGAAGTGTGGGCTGTCACAAATGCCGATATTCCGCAGATGAATATAAAGTGGCTGTTAGGGATGCAGCTCCTTACGGACGGGAATGTTGTTGTTTGCAACTGGCTCGGCCACGGTTGTGAGAAGCAAGGATGTCCGTTGTTTGAAATAAACAGAAAAAAAGAAGTTGTTTGGGCTTGTCATTGCGAGGAGATAACATCAAATATGGCAAATTTCCAAATAACAGATGAGACTACGTGTATAAAATAGTTTTTATAAGAGTCCCTTACAAGGGGCTCTTTTTATTGATGTTGTAAAATATTGAGAAATGGACGAAATTCGAAATTTCGATTAAGTGCTTGACTAATCAGCACGATTGTTATATAATATATAATAAATATTATTTGTTTGCCAATATATAAAATATCGATAGTCGGAGGTTGTTATGTCCGAGAAGTCAGATAATACAGTTGAAGAGATGGTCAATGACAGCGCTGAAACTGTAAAAGAAAACGAAGATATAACAAAAAAAGGAAATAAAAAAAAGGGTTTTAAGAAAAAACAAAAAAATACAGAGTCGGAAAAATTGAAAAAGCTTTATTTAAGGCTGTTTTTCTATTCGTTTTGCGGTACATTTATCATTGGAGGATTGATTGTTCTTCTTATATTTATTAATGTCAAGGATCCTGATCTTCTCGGGGCGTCAAAAAAATATTATGAACAGGCTCTTCAGTATTATAATAACGGTGATTTTGATGCGGCCGAAGGGCTTTTGATTAAATGTGTGGATAAAGATAAAGAAAATGCGGATGCTTTGATTTTACTCGCAGATATATATCATAATGACAATAAATCGGAAGAAGCCATAAATTTATTGCTTGACAGCATAAATTCCGGAGGCATGAACGAGAAGAATGACGCGTTGTATAAAAAGGTGATTCAGATATATACTGATTTGAATCAAATTGAACAGGCATATGATTTTATCAACGGGGTTGACAGCTATATAAGGCAGCGATTATCCGGCGAAAGACCAACGATTCCTTCAGTTTCGCCTGCTCAAGGTTCTTATGACGCGGCGATTACTGTTACTGTTGATATTCCTGATGGTTGTACGGTGTATTATACGCTTGACGGGACACTTCCTACAAAGGAAAGCAACGTTTATATTCCTGATGAAAGCGTTATTGAAATAACTCATGGAGCAACGGTTTTCCGCGCGTTTGCGATAAACGAAATAGGTCTTTTAAGTGATGAAACGGTTTTAAGGTATACGGTATATAATGAAAACTCGGAATATGAATTCAAGGATGAAAAGATGGAAGCGATAGTCCGTGCAAATATAGGGAAATCATCGGGATCTGTTTTATTCAAAGACGTTGCGTCTGTTGAGTCTTTATCAAATTCGCTGTCTTCAATATCTTCGTCATCCAAAATAAAAACACTCGAAGATCTTTCTGTTATGACGAGTCTTACCGAATTATCATTGTCAGGAGAGACTTCGATTGAAGATTTTTCCGTGTTGCAAACAGTGACATCTCTTAAATCGCTTACTCTTTCTGACTGTAATATTTCAGGCAAAAATCTTGATACGGTTCTCTCGCTCAAAACGGTTTCATATCTCAATATTTCCGGAAACGGGATTTCAGATATATCAAAAATTTCATCTATGGCTTCACTCACATCTCTTGATGTATCTAATAATCTTATAACTGATCTTTCGGCTTTGTCGGGGGCTTCGGGACTTGCTTCACTTAATGTTTCTAAAAACGGACTTTCCTCATTGTCTTCGTTGCCGGAAAATTCGGCTTTAACTGAACTTAATATTTCTCTTAACGAACAGCTTGTAAATCTTTCTGGCATCGAGAAGCTTAAAAACCTTCAGACTCTCGATATTTCTGATACTTCGGTGTCTTCAATAAAAGCTCTGACGGCAAATTCGCGTTTGATCAATCTTAAATTATGTAATACTCCAGTAACTGATCTTTCGCCTTTGTCAGAACTTTCCTCACTTTCTACGCTTGATATCAGCTATACATCCATTCAAGATCTTTCGCCTTTGGGTGTTACATATCTCAAAGCCCTTACGGCGAAAAGAGCAAATATAACAGATCTCTCATCTCTTGCCGGGATTACTGTTGAATCTCTTGATATTTCTGATAATCCGTTTACTGATATCTCTCCGTTAGCAGGACTTTCGAGGCTTAAATTTATAGATGTTTCCAGAACGGGTGTTAATAATTTAGAGACTCTTGCCGGATGCCTTTCTCTTTCGGAGATAGCCTGTGAAGGAGTTTCTGTATCTGGAACCGCAATGTCTGTTTTGATAAATAAGGGCATAAAAGTTGTAAATTAAGAGGAGTTGAGAATTTATGTCAATACCGATAGGTCTTGAATTGTATTCAGTTAGAAATTCCATGGAGAAAGATATGGAAAAAACTTTATATGAGGTAAAAAGGTTTGGATATGAATCTGTCGAATATGCCGGCCCCCTTGATGACTCTTCCTGCAAACGGTTGAGAGCGGCTCTTGATAATGAGGGCTTGAAAAGTACTTCATGGCATATCCCGTTTACTCAACTTTCTGAGGAACGTATTGCTGAAACAGTTGATATATGTGAAGAAATAGGCTGTTCTATATGTATAATCCCGGGAGTAGATACAAAATATTATCAATCATATGATACAGTAATGGATTTTTGCGGGATACTTAATGAAATAAACAACCGTCTTAAGCATCGGGGGATAAAACTCGGATATCATAATCATATGATTGAGTTTAATAAACTTTCAAGCGGCGATACTATCTGGACAACTTTTCGTAAGAATACTTCTCCGGATATTATTCTCCAGTATGATACCGGTAATGCGTTACATGGTAGGGCTGATATAAATACGGAGCTTTTTACCCTTGAAAACCGACTTGAAGTGATACACATCAAACCTTATTCCATTCAATACGGATTTGAGGCTTTGATAGGTGAGGATGATGTGGATTATATTTCCGTATTTGATTTTTGCAAAAATAAAGGCGGAACAAAAAGTTATATAATAGAATACGAGGGCATTTCCAGATATGGAGAAATGGAAGCCGTTGAGAAATGTCTTAAAAATATGAAATTAAAATATGGGGATGTTATTTAATGGAAATCAAAATTCAAAAAACAACTGAGTTCAAGCAAAAACCGGATCAAAAACATCTGGGGTTCGGTAAAGTTTTTACCGATCACATGTTTGTAATGAATTATACTGAAGGTACAGGGTGGCATGATGCGCGGATCGTTCCTTATTCAAAACTTGAGCTTGATCCTGCGGCCATGGTATTTCATTACGGTCAGGAAATGTTTGAAGGTTTGAAAGCATATAAGGGTTCTGACGGTAAAGTTTATCTTTTTCGGCCGGATATGAATGCCAAAAGGACAAACGCTACAAATAAAAGATTGGTAATCCCGCAAATCCCTGAATCAGATTTTGTGGAAGCTGTAAAAGCAATTGTCGATATCGACCGTGACTGGATACCGACTGAGCCGGGAACATCACTTTATATAAGACCTTTTATAATCGCTACTGATGAGTTTTTAGGCGTAGCCCCTTCAAAAACATATTTATTTATAATAATTCTTTCTCCGTCAGGAGCATATTATGAAAGCGGCCTGGAACCTGTCGGAATCTGGATCGAAGATGAATATGTACGCGCGGTCAGGGGTGGTATGGGCTTTGCGAAAACAGGCGGAAACTATGCCGCGAGTCTCATAGCACAGGTAAAGGCGCATGATGACGGATATTCCCAGGTCCTTTGGCTTGACGGTGTTGAACGCCGATATATTGAAGAAGTCGGTGCGATGAACATATTTTTCAAAATATCGGGGAAAATAGTAACACCTATGCTCAACGGAAGTATTTTACCGGGAATCACAAGAGATTCAGTTATACAGGTATGTCGTTCCTGGGGCTACGATGTAGAGGAACGCAGGATATCTGTTGACGAGTTGATTGAAGCTCAAAAATCCGGAAAGCTTGAAGAGGTTTTCGGTACAGGAACCGCAGCTGTTATTTCACCTGTAGGAAAGTTAAGATATAAAGATGATGTAATGACTATAGGTGACGGGAATATCGGTCCGGTAAGCCAAAAACTTTATGATACGATCACCGGGATTCAATGGGGTACGGCGGATGACAAATTCGGCTGGAGAATCGAAGTAAAATGAGGGCGAATAATTGAGAATCATAAAAATTGTTTTATCGATTGTTATTATATGTTCTTTTTTGTTTTCGTTTACGGCATGTTCCGATAATGGCAATAAAGACGTAGATAGAACTGAAAAACTTGCTGAAACGGCGATGAATATCAATAATATAAATATCAACGCTCTTGAATTTCAGATCTATTTTTACATTATATATAATAATTTTTTAACTTCAACATCCGGGGGCTCAAGTTCTGGCTTGAACTCGTCTGTTTCATTACAGGAGCAAACATGTGCGATTTCCGGATATACTAACATGACATGGGCTCAATATTTTGTTAATTCCACAGAAAGCTATTGTCAGGAGCTTTATAGTATTGTATCTGAGGCAGAAGCTGAAGGTTATGAGATGTCTCAGGCTGAAAAAGATTCATTTGCACAGCAAGCCGAAACCTTCAGGGAATCTGTTAAAAGCGATGCCGAAGCTAATAACCAGAGTGAAGAAAAAACTCTTGCCACTTTGTACGGTGACGATGTAACATATGAAGACATCGAAAGTATCAATGAAAGAATTGCTTATTATTCTTCGTATCTGACATCGAAGACCGTTAAAGATTATAGTGATGAAGAAATCGCGGCTTATTACAATGAGAATAAAAATGAAATAGATACAGTGACTTTACGTGTTGCGCCTATTTTTTATACTACTTCCATAACACAGAATAATCCATACGGATATCCGGATAAGCAGACTGCATATAATCAGGCAACTGAATTTGCGTCACGTATAACTTCAGAAGAAGTTTTTTTGAGTATTCTTGATGAGTATATAAATGAAAGTGTTAGTAACTATTACGGCTCAAATGATTATACTCTTACAAAAAACATTACCTATTCCGGATTTTCGGCAGGGCAGGATGGTAAAGACTGGGCTTTTGATGAATCTCGTAAAACAGGGGATGTCGAAGTTTTTGACAATGAAACTTCTTATCTTGTAGTTTTTTATATATCCCGCGATACGAAGGACTATAATTATGTTGACGTTCGTAATATTTTGGTTAAAGGGTTTACGGACGAAAGCAAAAAGAAAGCTGAGGATATTTACAACGAATGGCTTTCCGGAACTGCTACTGAAGAAAGTTTTGCGGAATTAGCGGAAAAATATTCGGAAGATACAGGTTCTAATGAAAACGGCGGGCTTTATTCGGATATAACAAAAGGTTCATTTGTAACAGAACTTGACGAATGGTCTTTTGATCAGTCGAGACTTCCGGGTGATTGCGAGATCATCTTGGGAAAGTACGGCTATTATATAATGTATTTTTCTAAAAAAGGCAGTAACGTGCGTAAAACCTTGGTAGAAAAAGCTTTACAGAATAAATTATATTCCGAGGTATTGAAGTCAGCGATTGAGAAATATCCTTATACCTCATACAAATCGGTGATGCTTTCTGTTATCCCATGATTTTATTATATTTTTATAGCTCAATACCCGGCATCGACTTAAATGATGCCGGGTATTGAGCTGTTTTAATAACTAAAATTCAGTTTTAACTTTTACGTAATTCTGCAATTACAGCAAGCGCTGCAAGCGCGCCGCGGCCTACGGATACTGATATCTGATAAGGAGCTCCTGCGCAATCGCCAGCTGCGAAAAAACCTGGAACATTTGTTTTCCCGTTTTGATCGGTTATAACGGATCCGTCTTTCATCATTACCCCGAGTTTAGCTCCGAATTCCGTTCCTCCCGGGATTCCGTCAGCGATAAAAAGGCCGTCAAATTCTGTTTTTTGCCCGTCGGCCATTATAAATCCGCGTATTTTATCGTCACCGTAAGCTTCTGCTATTTTTCGTGTATCCGAATTAAATTTATCTGTGCCGGCTTTTTCCCCGTTCGTATAGATTGTTATGTTTTTAACTATTCCGGACAGTTCTTCAGCTTCCGCAAAAGCAAATTTACCGTTTCCCAGTACCGCGACATTTTTTCCTTTGTAAAAAAATGCGTCGCAT
>CALWNV010000065.1 GCA_944382895.1 uncultured Clostridia bacterium
ACCCTCTTTATCCTCTAAGAACCCCCATACCAGCCATATATGCGAAAAACCTTCGATCCCGCGCAACACGGTACCGTTTCGGTATTTTTCCTCAAATACGACAACGGACAACACCTCGTTCACCAGCCCGCTTTGCCTCGGGACTCCGAATTTGTCGATAAAATCGTTATAAATACGTGCAACAGGTGTCAAAAGAATGTTTTCAGACATATCATGACCCGGACTTATCACAACGTGACAAACAGCTGCCGCAACCAGAACAGTCTCTTTCACAGCGACTGCTGCGATGATGACTGCGTCGGCTGTTCAGGTACAGCGATATCAAGACTACTGCCGCTATCACAAAGCCTATAATAATAAAATCTACCGTTTTCATAAAAACAACTCCTAAAACAGTAACGCTATCCTGTAAACAATAAAAGCAACTATCCACGCAAGTGTCGTATAATAACACATCGCGTAAACCGCATATCTTGTTTTCCCCATCTCTCTTCTCATAGCCGAAAAAGACGCCACACACGGCATATACAACAGCGTAAACGTAAGAAATGACACAACTGACGCGGTCGAGACAAAAACTGTCTGAAGAAGCGGTTGGGAAGCCGAGGCGGAACCGGTAAGGATGGCAAGCGTGCTGATGACCGTCTCTTTCGCGGAAAGGCCTGTTATCAATGCGGTCGCGGCTCTCCAGTCCCCGAAACCGAGCGGGCGGAAAACGACCGAAACAAAACGTCCTATCGAGGCCAGCATACTGTCCTGACCCTGGACAAGATTAAAACCTGTATCAAAACTCTGTAAAAACCATATCACGATATTCGCAACAAAAATTATCGTAAACGCTTTTACAAGGAAATCCTTTGCTTTTTCCCACATATGTAAAATCACGTTTTTCGCCGAGGGAAAGCGGTACGCGGGAAGCTCCATAACAAAAGGCACGGGCTTTCCTCTGAAAACTGTGTTTTTGAATATGAGCGCGGACAGTATCCCCATAATAATACCTCCGACATAAAGGCATATCATGACAAAAGGCGCGTTATCGGGAAAAAACACAGCTGTAAAAAGCGCGTATATCGGAAGCTTCGCGCTGCACGACATGAAAGGGACGAGAAGAATAGTCATACGTCTGTCTCTTGTGCTTGAAAGAGTACGCGCCGACATAATAGCGGGAACAGAACACCCGAAACCTATAAGCATAGGGACGAATGAACGGCCGGAAAGACCTATTTTACGCAGTAATTTATCCATAATAAAAGCGATCCTCGCCATATAACCGCTGTCTTCCAGAATCGAAAGGAAAAAAAACAAAGTAATTATTATCGGAAGGAATGACAAAACGCTGCCCACACCTACAAAAATACCGTTTATAACAAGAGATTTGACAGCCGCGTTGACGCCCCATGATGTCATGGCTTCCTCACACAGTTTTGAGAGAGCGTCTATGCCTGAAGCGAGCAAATCCGAAAGAGGTGTACCGATCACACCGAAAGTCAGCCAGAAAATCAGAAACATAATACCGAGGAAAATAGGGATCCCGAAATATTTGCTTGTAAGGACAGTATCCATCTTTGCCGAGCGTTTCTGCTCCTTGGTTTCGCCGTCACCGTGTTTTCGTACAAAAGACGAACAAAGTTTTTCAATATAATCATATCTCATATCGGCAAGCGCTGCTTCTCTGTCCGTTTTCAAAGCGGATTCCATCTCGTCTACGATATGCCCGACTATATCAAGTTGTGAATCGTTCAGCGCAAGCCTTTGTATCATATACTTATCCCCGTCGACGACCTTGGTCGCGGCAAAGCGCAAAGGAACACCTGTTTTCCTGGCGTTTTCCTCTACAAGATGCGCGACAGAATGTATGGCGGTATGGACAGGTCCCTCGCAAAAATCCGTCTTTCTGGGACGTTTGCCCGTTTTACCTATATCAGACAAAACTGTTATAAGTTCGGACACTCCCTCATTTTTTGAGGCGGAGACCGGAACGACCGGAACATCAAGAGCCTCGGAAAGTTTATCGATATCGATATAAGTCCCTGCCGAACGTACCTCATCCATCATATTAAGCGCAATGACCATCGGCAACTGCAGCTCGATGAGCTGCAGCGTCAAATAGAGATTGCGCTCTATATTTGTCGCATCCACGATATTGATAACAGCGTCGACACCTCCGTCAAGAAGGAAGTCCCGTGTGACCACTTCTTCAGCGGTATACGGTGATAAAGAATATATTCCGGGAAGATCAACCACTGAGGCATCCTTATGCCTGAGGATCGTCCCCTCTTTCTTCTCCACCGTGACTCCCGGAAAATTTCCCACATGCTGTGACGAGCCGGTAAGCTGATTGAATAATGTGGTTTTCCCGCAATTCTGATTTCCTATCAGAGCAAATATCATTGTTTGATCTCCACCACTTCTATATTTTTCGCGTCCTCCAGGCGTATAGTAAGAGAATATCCGCGTAAATGAAGCTCAACCGGGTCACCCATAGGCGCCGCCTTGAACATCGTCACAGTAGTTTTCGGGGTCAGCCCCATATCAAGGAACCGTCTGCGCAGAGCCCCTTCGCCCCCCACACTTTTTATTATGGCGGAAGAGCCTATTTTAAGCTTATCAAGAGTCATAATACCCTCCTCCGGAATCACATGATACCGATATGTTAAGTTTATCACAGCGACGATGTTTTGTCAACAACTTTTACACAAATTTCAGCTCATAAGCAAAAAAAACAGAGACAATGCCTCTGTCTTTACGTCGTTTCCGCCGCGTCGTTTCCCGGGCAGCCCATACACTCTGCCGCTCAGGCTTCGAGCGCGGATGATTAAAGGAAATTATTTTCTTTTTTTGATATAACGTGAATACAGGTCTTTCCGGTATTTTTCTGTCAGCGTCAATGACTGTTCAAGCTTCCAACGCTCTATCTCGGCGTGATTGCCGCTTTGAAGAACGGAAGGTACCTCAAGCCCACGGAAAACCGGAGGCCGTGTATACTGCGGATACTCCAGAAGACCGCTGTAAAGGCTCTCGTTCTCAAAACATTCAGGCGCGGCAAGAACGCCGTCTACCATACGTGAGATAGTATCCACCACAATCATCGCGCCGAGTTCTCCGCCAGTCAGGACATAATCCCCGATCGATATCTCCTCGTCCGCGCAAATGTCTATCGCGCGCTGATCTATACCTTCGTAATGCCCACACAGCAAAGACAGTGAAGAATATTTTTTCAGAAAATTTTTCGCGCGGGTCTGAGTGAATCTTCTGCCTTTGGGTGAAAGGTAAACAACATGTGTTCCGGGAAACTCCTCTTTCACTGCCTCCACACAACGAACAACAGGCTCGGCCTGCATCACCATGCCTTTACCTCCGCCGTAAGCATAATCGTCAACACGGTTATGTTTATCGAGAGTATAATCCCTTATATTGAAACAATTTACTTCTATATGTCCGTTTGCCTGCGCGCGACCGATTATGCTGGAAGATAAAAAATCTCTGACTTCATCGGGAAACAACGTCAATATATTGAAGATCATATGTCAAACAGCCCCTCTAACGGACGTATCTTCATCACGGAATTCGAGACATCGGTCTCAATGACGCAGTCGGCGATCGCCGGAATAAGACGTTCGGTGCCGTCCTCTCCTCGAATCTCATATACATCATTTGCGCCTGTCTGGATAACATTGAATATTTTTCCGTAATTTTTCCCTGTGTCGATATCCAAAACGGTCATTCCGATAATATCTTCTATAAAATACTCACTTTCCTCAAGGATAAAATCATCTCTGTCCGCGTATAAAACCTTGTTTTTCAGACGTTCAGCGGAGGTCATATCACGGATGCCGGTAAATTTTATCAAAAGCGAACCCTTATGAACACGTGATTTCTCAACTGTGTACTCAGCTCCGTCAATATAAAATTTTCCTACAGCCAAAAGCGTTTCGGGGTCTTTCGACCACGAAACGACTTTCACATCTCCGTGAATACCGTGAGTATTAACTATTTTACCTGTTTCTATAAGCATGATCAAATAATGTCTATATTGATTTTCATGTCCTCTTTCAGAGCCGCCGTTTTTACTATCAATCGAAGGGCCTTCGCCACACGGCCCTGACGGCCTATAACAAAGCCTTTATCTTCTTCCGCCACGATAAGATTGTAAACCTTTGCTCCGTCACGCTCGCCCCCGTCCTCAACGCGGACCTCATCGGGCTTGGACACTATGTTTTTGACGATATACAGAATCAAATCTTCCATTTTTTACAAAGCTCCGTTATATTATTTCCTGTTTTTTAAGAAGAGCCTTGACGGTATCCGAAGGCTGAGCGCCTTTCGCTATCCACGCTTTTGCCTTTTCAGCATCGATCACAACAGTCGACGGCTCGGTAAGAGGATTATATGTGCCTATTTCCTCAATAAATCTACCGTCACGCGGATATCTGCTGTCAGCAACTACGATACGGTAAAACGGGTTTTTATGCGCACCCATTCTGCGAAGTCTGATTTTAACCATTTTTCTACACTCCTAAAACTTATTTTTCTATATAAATTTAATAGAACGCTATTTTCTTTTCTTTTTATGGACCCTGTTGGGGACACGCCCCATTTTTTTCATCATCGCCTGCATTTGCTCAAAACCTTTAAGAAGACGGTTGACATCCTCCACCCGGTTCCCGCTTCCCGCGGCTATACGGCGCTTTCTTGACGGGTTTATTATTTCCGGGTTCTGTCTTTCACGGCGGGTCATGGATTTGATCATGGCTTCGGTGCGGGCAATCTGCTTATCATCTATCTGAACGTTTTTCAGGGCGTTTTTATCTATACCCGGTACCATACCAAGGATCTTATCCAACGGGCCCATTTTCTTTATCTGAGCCATACTGTCAAGATAATCGTCAAAATCAAATTTATTCGCGAGAATCTTTTCCTCAAGCTCTGCCGCCTTCTTGTCGTCAAAACTCTGTTCCGCTTTTTCAATAAGCGTCAAAACATCGCCCATCCCAAGAATACGTTTAGCGATCCTGTCCGGATGAAACGGCTCAAGATCTCCGAGTTTTTCTCCGGTCCCCATGAATTTTATGGGCTTGCCGGTTATATATTTTACCGAAAGCGCCGCGCCCGCACGGGTATCACCGTCGGTTTTCGTAAGAATGACACCGGTTATCCCGAGAGCTTCGTCAAATGCCTTCGCAACGTTCACCGCGTCCTGGCCTGTCATCGCGTCCACCGTAAGCAATATCTCAGAGGGCGAAACCGCCGCTTTTATATTTTTCAGTTCATCCATCAGCACTTCGTCGATATGAAGTCTGCCGGCGGTATCCAGAAAAACAATATCGTTGCCGTTATCCCTGGCATGGGAAACCGCGCGTTTCGCGATATCTACAGGAGAAGTCCCTTCCGGCTGTGTGAAAACAGGAACTCCTGTTTTCTCACCGAGGACCTGAAGCTGTAAAACGGCAGCGGGCCTGTATATATCGCACGCGACCAGTAAAGGCCGTCTGTGCAGGTTTTTGAAATAAAGCGCAAGCTTTGCCGCATGCGTAGTCTTGCCCGCGCCCTGTAAACCGCAAAGCATAACCACGGTCGGTAAAGATGAGGCGAATTTGATTCGGTCGTTTTCCGACCCCATGAACGAGGTGAGTTCCTCGTCAACGATTTTGATAACCTGCTGCGCGGGCGTAAGGCTCTCAAGAACCTCCGCGCCTGTCGCACGTTGTGTAAGACCCGCTATAAAATCCTTCACCACGGCGTAATTCACGTCGGCGGATAAAAGAGCAAGCTTGATCTCCCTCATAACTTCTTTGACGTCCGACTCAGTAAGTTTGCCCCTGCCTTTAAGTTTTTTGAAAATAGCGCCTAATTTCTCAGATAAACTCTCAAATGCCATTATTACCTCGCTTCAATGTCTCTATCTCTTTTTCATATTTATCTATAATCTCGATAAATCCGAGTTTTTCATCGGCGCGAACAAGAGCCCTGATACCCTGCATTATACAGCTGCGCACCCCCTGCCGGGAAATGCCTTTAATATCCGATATCTCACCTAAAGAAAGATCCTCATTAAAATAAAGTGAAAGAGCTTCTTTCTGCGCTTCTGTCAATAAACCTCCGTATACATCGAGGAACCTTGCGATCTTATATCTTTCCGCCCCTGACGCCACATCAAAATCGAACATAACATTACCTGTAAAGTATTTTTTGTTTACACCTGATATATTATAACATATTTTTTTGTTTTGTCAAGGCTTTTGTCTGTTTTTTTTATTTTACGTCACTTTTTACAGTGCCTCACATATAATATTACTGAAACAGATTGTTTCCAAACAATATTCACAGGAGGAGTTATAAATGGCAGACAGAATACCCGGACCGTGCAACTCAAATCTGCGCGACAGCGTTTGCATTGACGTTAACAGAGTATATGACTGCTGCAAGGACAGAGACTGTATCACTGATATGCGGCTGTATATTCCCGACAACTGTCAAAGCCTTGTAGACAGAGCGATAAACGTGAAACCCGATTCCGCTGAACTTATCTGGGCTTATATCGACGTTGAAGAACTTGCTTTCAACAAAGGATTCTATACGGTTGACGTTAAATTTTTCTTCAAATGCTCCGTAGATGTGTTCACGGGGGTAGGAAGACCTCAGAAAGTAACTGGACTTTGTACATTTGATAAAAGAGTTATACTTTACGGAAGTGAGGGCGGCGCGAAAATATACTCATCGGAATTTGTCGCCGACGGTCACGACACAGAGCTTGCTCCCAAAACAAACCTTCCCAAATGCACTGTCGAAACCATAGACCCGATGATGCTCGCCGTAAAGCTTGCGGAACCCTGCGACCGTTGCGGTTGCTGCGAAGTGGATCTCGCATCCCTTCCTTCATGTATCTGCAGCGCCTTTTCCGGAAACCTGATTGATGCGCAAAACGGCAAACGAATATACGTAACTCTTGGTTTATTCAGCATTATAAGACTTATGCGCCAGGTTCAGCTTTTAGTTCCGTCATATGATTTCTGCATTCCGGAAAAAGAATGCGAGAATACGGAAGATGATCCGTGCAACTTCTTCTATAAAATGAATTTCCCGCTCGACCAGTTTTTCCCTCCGCGTTTAAGCGACGTTTCCGATGAACCGGAATGCGGGGAACCGAGACAGCGTTCTTGCTGAAAACCGTATACAAAGACATTTTGAAAAAGAAAAGCGATCATATCGCTTTTCTTTTTTTGTTCGTTGGTAATATTGTCCAAAATTTTTGATTTCAACATTTTTGAATAAAAGCGGCTTAGAAAATATAAACTCCCGGAAACGTTTTTTTTTGAAAATTATGTGGAAATCATTTATTTTTATTATAATATAAATACTTTTTAAGAGTTGAAAACTTTATTTTTTTTATCACTTTTTCAGCGATTTACTTCCCTTATACCGGATTTTTACTTAAAAATACGTATTTTTATTTTTTTTGTATGAAAATTATAATTATTCAATTTTTTCATAATCACGGATGATATTTTTACAGTCGAGTTGAAAAATATTTTCTTCCGTAAAGACTTATATTTAAGGAACTTTTTAAACATACAAATAAAAAATTTTACTCCTATTACAAAAGTAAAATAAACATTATACATTAAATGTTCTTTATTACTTTTAAGCGAAGCCAATGATTATTTGTTGAAAACCCTGTGGAAAATGTTTATAAAGCTTTATTTAAACACTTTTTCATATTCCTCGAATTCTTATATAGATGTTTTGCGAAAAAATTTTTTTGATAAAAAAAAGCGCTGTTATCAATGTTTTTTTTGGTTTTAATGTTATGCGTAAGAAAAATTTGTTAAATTCGCCGAACGCGCTGTCGCAAATCCGCGAGTGTGGAAAATTTTTTATATGCGGGTATTGTAAAACAAAGTATTTTATGATATTATATAGATGACAATTTTTAAGGTGGTTTATTATGTTTGACATTCCTGACAGAAAAACATACGGAGCGAAACCCTTTTGGGCGTGGAACGGGAAGCTTGAAAAAAATGAGCTTTTGCGCCAGATAGAAATAATGAAAGAAATGGGATTCGGCGGATTTTTCATGCATTCCAGGACAGGTCTGGTCACTGAATATCTCGGAAAAGAGTGGTTTGAGCTGATAAACGCGTGCGCGGACAAAGCGCGGGAACTCGGAATGGAAGCGTGGCTTTACGATGAAGACCGCTGGCCGAGCGGATCCGCAGGAGGGCTCGCTACAGTTGAGGAAAAATACCGGATGAAATATCTGCGGATGACTGTCGTCATACCGTCAGTTTTTGAATGGACCGATGATATAATCGCTGCCTTTGCGGGAAATACCGAAGGCGCTGATGTCACAAATTGTATACAGATATCAGAGCACACCGAAGTTTCTGAACTTGAAGCGAAGAATATCATATACTTCACAACAGAAACAATGGCGAAAAGCGATTATTATAACGGATACACATATCTTGACACGATGTCGGAGCGCGCGGTAAACCATTTTATGGATATAACGCATGAGAAATACAGAACGGAATGCGGCGACAGACTCGGCAAAAGCATAAAAGGGATATTTACCGATGAACCTCACCGCGGAGATGTCATGTGTGGGTTCTGCAGTCCGAACAGAGAACCTTTTTTTCTCACACCGTATACGGATAATCTTTTTGAGGAATTTGAAAAAGCCTTTGGTTACAAGCTTCAGGAAAATCTTCCGGAGTTATTTTTAAGAATAGACGGGAAAAAAGTTTCCCGGGTAAAATGGCATTATATGGAAATACTGACCCGACTTTTCCTCAAAAATTTCGGGAAAACATATTATGACCGGTGTCATGACTGTCATATGCTCTCGACAGGTCACGTCCTGCATGAGGACACTCTCAGCGCGCAGTCCGCGATGATGGGGTCTGTCATGCGTTATTATGAATTTATGGATTATCCCGGTGTGGACGTTTTGACCGAATACAACACAAGCTACTGCATAGTAAAGCAGCTTTCTTCCGTGGCGAGGCAGACCGGAAAAAAATTTCTTCTGTCCGAGCTTGACGGCTGTACCGGCTGGCAAATGACATTCCGCGATTACAAAGCAATAGGCGACTGGCAGGCGATAATGGGGATCACCCTGCGCTGTCCTCACCTTTCATGGTACACTATGCGGGGCGAAGCGAAAAGGGATTACCCCGCAAGCATCCTGCACCAATCGTCATGGTATAAAGCGTACAGCGCGCTGGAGGATCACTATACACGTATATCCGAAATCGTCGCAAATTCCGAACGTGAGTGCGACGTACTTGTAATCTCGCCTGTTGAAAGCGTATGGGCGCAGATATATACGGGATGGGCGGAGTCTCTTTCCCCCGTGTCTCCCGAAATCATTTCCCTTGAAGAAAAATTCAGAGCGCTATACAACGCCCTTTTAGCCCATCAGACAGATTTTGACTACGCGGATGAAGAAATGCTTTCAAGGCTGTCTGCTGCTGAAGGTAAGTTTTTACGCGTCGGCGAAGCCAGGTACAAAAAAGTGATAATATACGCTATGACAACTGTCAGGAAAACCACTTTAGACATACTTGAAAACTCTGCGGCCGGAGGCGGGGAAGATATTTTTATGGATGAACCTCCGCTTTATATGCACGCGTTGCCCTCTGCCATTCCCCCCACTTTCGCCCAAACCGTAA